>JABEVL010000145.1 GCA_013043995.1 Spirochaetales bacterium
ATCCTAGAATGCCTTTTCCACAAAACTCTGGCAACCCATGGAAATACCTCTGACGATCGTGTAGATTTTTGTTATGCACCGAGAAAGACTGATGATGAAGAAAACCCTTCCCCTGTTTTCTTTTTTTCTCTTTTTTTTGTGTCCTCATCTTTTTGCCCAAGATCTGAAGGGCTTTTCAAAAAATCCCGAAATGACGAAGTTGAGTTTCTCGTCATGGAACCAACAAGGGTGGGTTTTTAGTCCCGACTCTAATCAGCCCAACTTCACCACCTGGAACACCGCCAGCGTCGCTGGGACCTGGGGCTTGTTTCAATGGGAAGGCGAAGCACTCGCCGCTTCCGGGGCTGATGCTCGAGGTTTTTTTTCTCCGAATCCTTGGATAGACGCAGATCTTTACACCCTCGCGCTTTCCTACAGCACCGTTCTCTACCCGGATAGTCAACCTCTGTTGATTTCAGCGTTTATTGGGCGCAAGATTTTTTCGGAAGCTAGTCTTTGGCTTCTGAATCAACCTCTCGACGGGGGTGGTCTTGAATTCTCGCAGGATACTTGGAACTTCCATCTTGAAGCAGGGTGGGACGGTTTCCTTTCTAAACAGATTTCACGAATGCAAATGACCAACGCCGATTTGACCGATAGAACTTCCTCAACCGTTTGGTTTGCACCGCCGAGAAGCGTTTTTTCCGCCTGGCAAAATATTCAATTTGTTCAGAATTCTGAATTCTGGGCAGGAGTTCTTGTGGTTCACGACTTTCGTGATTCAGGGATTGTAAAAGGAGGAGACGTCAATTACATCCCCGGCGCTTCAGGGACCTACGGAGGGAAATACTATTGGGCAAGGTGGGACAGCCGTTCGTTTTTGGACTTTGACCTCAAAGGAATTTGGGAGATGGGAAACACTCTTCTTTACCAGCTCAACGACTCCAAGTACGAGAATTTTCCCGTTCAGGCTTGGAGCATCGGCGGGGATCTTGGGTCTTCCGATTTTTGGGAAGGCATGAGGCTCCGCGGGATCTTCCGTTACTCGAGCGGGGATAGTTCGGAGCGGCTAGCCTACGCCGAGGCCTCACCAACCTGGGGGAACGTCACCCACCTTTTTAGACCTCCCGACGCCGATCCCTATTCGATTGCTTTTCCTGCTGAACCAGGGAACCTCCAATGGTACGGGCTGGTTTTTGATCTCAAGGGTTCGCAGCTTCCCATCCACATCCCCCTTCTCTTGAACATAAAACTTCGGAGCCTTTGGCGGTCACTCCTCGGACCGGTCGATGCAACGGGGGGAAATCCCCAGAGTCAAGATTATTATTTGGGCTGGAGTTGGGACCAGGCTTTCACGTGGATCTTGGACGAACATTGGGAATTGCGTTGGGATCAGGCAGCTTTCTTTCCCAATTCCTCTGCCCAAGGCTACTGGATGGGTCAAGCACCAGCTTGGGTCGCCGCGAGTGAATTTTCATTTCATTGGACTTGGTAAACACCTGCTGTACAAAAGCACGCGTTCCCGGTATAATCTTTTGCGCATGACGGACACGTAGCTCAGCTGGATAGAGCGTCGGCCTCCGGAGCCGAAGGTCTGCGGTTCGAACCCGCACGTGTTCATAGACGACTTCCTTTTCAAGCGAAGTTCCCAACAGCTTTCTCTTTCCTAACTATTTTTTGAGTTTTTCAGAACAGTGGCCTATTTGAGGAAGATCGCTCGCTAAGTAAGCGTTCTTTCAGTAAAAAAAAGCTGGGTCACTTCATCGTTTCCCAGTGTCCAGCGCTTGAAACGCAGCGGCCGCATCGCCTTTGCAAGGACCCTGATTCCGAGCTCGCCTACAGCTTCTATCCCTTTTCCGATTAGCAGGGGTGCAGTAATAACCGTCAGACAGTCCACAGCCCTTGCTGTCAAAAAAGAGGTGATCGTGGCGCCGCCGCCTTCCACAAAAAGACTTTTAACCCCGTTTTTCTTCAAGAGGGAAAGAATGCGGTCGACACCCTGACCTTCCCCTGAGTTAAGTTCGAAAAAACGGCAACCTGTGCCTGCAAGGATCTCGCGGCGTTCCGGGCTGGCCGAACTGCCGTGCAAAAGCCACACAGGAGACTGGTCCGTCGTCGATAAAATTCTTGATGAAACAGGGGTGCGAAGAGTTGAGTCTAAAATGATCCGAATCGGATTTCTGCCGTCGGGTATCCTACAAGTTAAAAGAGGGTCATCCCGAAGTACCGTACCTACACCCACCAAGATGCCGTCGTGGTCACGACGAAGTTCATGAGCGAGCCGCAGGCTCTCCGGACCGCCTATCCATTGACTATCTCCCTCAGAAGTGGCGATCCTTCCATCTAGGCTTTGGGCATAACTGACAGTGACGTACGGATAATCAGCTTTTTTCACCTATGAAACTTCGTCAATTTTGACAAGAAAGGAAAGTAACTGGCATAGAAGCCTCGGGCGAATTATCATTGGAGAGTTCTGGGAGGCTGATATGCAAGAAAAAATCAAAAAAATTGTGGAAAAAGTCCGAGCCGATCATTGGAAATTGATGACGAAAACTTCTGAGGTGTGTCAGGCTCAGTTTCCCGCTCAGCCGGGTCAAGATTCGAGTTCCTTATTGAGTCAAATCTCAAAAGCCTCTTTCGAACTTCAAACCTATCGCGAAGTTCAGCACCTCCAAGGTCGCTTTCTCGAACACTGCTCTTTTGAAGGAGAACCCACAGACACAAGTTCTTTCTCCGTAGGGAGCTCCCCAGAAGAAATGCCTTGGTTTCCGCTAGAAATTCACACACCTGCAGTCAGTCAACCAACGTTGTCTTCGTTCTCGAAACAGAACCTCCAAGAATGGATACTCCCTTTACAGGAAATACTTCAAAAAGCCTGTGAGGGAAAGAAATATCTTCTTCAAAGTGAATTTATAAGATTAGAACGTTTGGAACGAATCTATCTTGATTCGTTTGGCCGCGAACTTGTCGACTTGAATTGGCTGGCATCCCTGGATCTTCTAATTCTTCCGCGAGCTTTGCCCGACTCTCATCCGGTGAATTTTGAGTTACGGTTCAGTGAGTTTTCCCCCCAGGATCTTCAGACTCAAATCCAAGAAAAAGGTGAAAACGCCGTACGCTTTGCAGCTGCTAAACCTTGGGATGGAAAGCGTCCACGGGTCGTCTACTTAAGAGGCCACCTTGTCGGAGACTTAATGGCCATGTTGATGCGCCGTTTAACCGGTTTGAGTTTATACACGGGGCTTTCTCAGGAAAAAATTGGGTTGCCGATCTTTCAGAAAACGCCCCTGGGCGATACGATCACTCTGGGAGCGCTGGGCTCACTGTACAACTCGCCCAACAACGCTTTTTTTGACGATCAGGGGCTAACGCTGTCTCGTCATACCCTGGTCGAAGGCGGTGTCGTCAAATCCTTCTTGACCAGTCAAGAAACAGCATTTTACCTTAACCTCCCCCTGACCGGCTTAAATTCCAACTTTTCCCTGGCCCCGGGCACCTTGTCAAAGGTTGAGATGACCGAAGAACCCGCCCTTGAGATTTTACGCTGGAGGACCTTTGATCTTGATGAATCTTCGGGACGCTGGAGCGCAGTCGCTGAAGAAGCCTACTACTACGAAAATAAGGCTCAGTATCCCGTTTATGGTGTGAGGCTCCTTGGAACTTTAGAAGATCTCTTGACGAAGGCCCGTTTTTCTCAAGAAATTGGAAGTTGGGAGAATTATACAGGTCCTGAATTTTTACAGGTACCCGGGGATTTTCTCAGGGAGGAAAGATAATTGGAATGGAAAGCCAGTCACATTCTTGTCAAAGACCGCGCCCAAGCGGATCAATTACTTAAAAGGCTAAAAACGGGCGGAAATTTTGAAAGCCTTGCTCGCGAGTTCTCAACCTGTCCTTCGAAAAGCCACGGGGGCGATCTTGGCTGGTTTGGAACTGGAAAGATGGTCCCGGCTTTTGAAAATGCCGTCAAAAGGACCGGTCTGGGGAGCCTGACAGACGTCGTTCAGACCCAATTTGGCTACCATATCATCAAGGTGACAGGGAAAAGAGAATAAGGCTGGAAAATACTGTTCAGAGCTCTGGAATGAGCCGGCCTCCATCGCTCAAGCGAGCCGAGGCCAAATCTCGTTTATAGAGGCATGGAAACACTTCAACTCAAACCAAGAGAAAAATTTCAACGTTACGGCATCGAAGGGCTCTCTGATGTGGAGCTTCTACAGCTCATTTTAGGGAGCGGAACCCGCGCATTCGACGTCAAGAATCTCTCAGAACGGTGTCTGGAAGCCTTAGACTCCGTGGCGGTTCCCGATTCAAACCTCTGGAACAGAGTGGCTCGCCTCGCCGGGATGGGGCAAGCGAAAACAGCCCAAATTGCCGCCGCTTGGGAGCTCGGACGCCGTCGTCTCGACCTTAGAACGCACAAAATCACCTGCCCTTCCGCTCTTTATTCTCACCTGATTCGTTACGCGGAACGCCCTCAGGAGACCTTTCTGACGGCGTCGGTCAACGGAGCTCAGCAGCTTCTAAAACTACGGGTCATCACCGTCGGGCTACTCAACAAAACCCTCATTCACCCGCGTGAAGTTTTTGCTCCAGCAATCAGCGATCGTGCTGCGGGGGTTTTGGTTGCGCATAACCACCCCAGCGGTCAGCTTGAACCCAGCCGCGAAGATCTTGAAGTCACGACACGGCTTTCACAGGCAGGGGGACTTTTGGGTATTCCACTTTTGGATCACCTCATTTTTACACGCGATTCTTACATAAGTCTCAAGGAATTAGGACATATCCTTTGACCCCATGGTCATTTTTTTCTAAACTATTAGGGTGGAACCCGATATTTTGAACTTTGCTCCTGAAGTTCAACCCCCTTTGTCCCATTCCCAACCGGTTTGGAAAGTTCTCATCGCTGACGACGAACCCTCTGTTCACCTCGTCACCAAACTGGCTCTTGGCGATTTTATTTTTGAAGGCCGACGTCTGGAACTTCTTTCAGCCTATGGCGAAGACGACGTTCGGAGCCTCTTGGTTCAAAACCCTGACATCGCCCTGATCCTTTTGGACGTTGTCATGGACACTTCAACCTCCGGATTTGATCTGGTTCGCTACATCAGGAATGAACTCGGCAATAAGAGCGTGCGGATCATCATGCGGACGGGGCAGTCCGGCAGTTCACCCGAAGATAGCGTCATCATCAACTACGACATTAACGATTTTAAGGATAAGACAGAGCTGACTGTCGCAAAACTTCGCACGACTCTGATTTCCTCTCTTAGAACTTACAATCACCTTCAAATAATTGCGGCCGAACAAGCCAAACTTGCACAGAGTAAAGCCTACCTCCGAGATATTCTGAATGGTCTTGAGACCGTCTTGATCACCGTTGATGCCCAGCTCAGAGTAGGCGTTTGGAACCACCCTGCCGAAGTCTGGTCGGGAATCTCCTCCGAAAAGGCCGTAGGACAAGAGCTTTTTGTGGTGGCTCCTTGGTTGGAACCGCTTGGTACCCTTTTTCAGGAGGTGCTTTCCAGTGGACGCAGCGACAGCAGACGGGACGTTCCTATTTCTTTGCCCACGGCTCCAGGTTTTGTTCGCATGTCTGTCCATCCGCTAGTCACTCCCGGGGGCCAAGAAATGGTCATTCATCTTGAAGACGTGACGGTTTCCCACCGCCACGAAGAGCAGGCCCTACGTCATGAGCGGATGGGAGTTTTCAGCACCCTGGCTGAAGGTTTTGGGAGTGAACTTCAGGCCATCATTGCCGAACTCAAAACAGAACTTCCGGCATTTGCCCATGGGGTCGTGCGCCTCGAAGCTTTAACACGCCGTCTTCCAGTAGCAATTCCATCCACTCCCTCGCCACGGCGTGCTCTAGATTGGAACCAGTTCATCCACGATCTGGCCCCCAAAAGTCCGGCTCAAATATACTTTGCCTTGCAGGCCGAACCCGTGTTGGTTTGGTCCAGCGAGAACGAACTCCGTGATATTTGCTCCCGTATTTTTGATGCAAGTGCCGAGGGGACGGTCATCAAAATCTTTTTTGACAAAACAAGTCCAGGCGACCTGCCCCTGCGCCTCCTGTCAGAAGCTGACAACCGGCGTTTTTGGCGGCTCCGAGCCGAGGTGCATCCTTCAGATTCAGAGCAGACCCAACTTTGGTCCATCGACCTTACCTCGGTTTACAACATTACAGACGCACTTGGGGGATTTGTCGACGTGGTTCCCCAAGCCCAAGAAGGCTTTACGGTTTATGTGTGGTTACCGGAGCCCCCTTCCCCAGAACAAGGCGGTCGCACCCCGGTCTGGCAGGATACAGGTTTGATTCTTGTGTGCGATGACGAAACGATGATGCTTCAGGTTGCCTCCAGTATTCTTAAACGCTTCGGCTACAGTGTTCTGACCGCCCCCGATGGCCCCTCGGCTCTCGCTATCATCAACGAAAAAAAATCCGTTTTGAAACTGGTAATTCTGGACCTCTTGCTCCCGGGTGTCAGTGGCTTGGAGATTTTCCGCCAGATCCGCAAAATTTCTCTCGATCTTCCTGTTCTTTTGTCCTCAGGTTTTGGCAGGAGCGATTCTGTTGATTTAGCCCTCTCTGAAGGAGTTACGGGTTTTCTTCAAAAACCCTTCGGTTTGGAAAAACTTGCTCAGACCCTACAGTCAATTTTTGCAACCGCCGAAGCAAAAAAAAATCTCTCTCATTCAGCTAAGGAGTTCTCATGACTCATTCCTCTTCCCAACCGCCGGCTTTTCGGGCCCGGATAGCTCCTAAAGTGATCGAGGCTCTGCAACTTTCTGACGGAGACACCGTTTTTGACGTTGGTTCGGGCGATGGTTTTTACTCTTCGGCCTTTGCTTTGAAAGCCAAAAGCGTGTGGTCGTTCGACGAAAGAATGCACGTCTTTGAAGGGGATTATTACCGTCAGGACAAAATTCAAACAGTTGCGGGAAACTTCTGCACCTGGATCGACGTTCACGGTTTTGCGGGCGCCACGCAGGTTTTCTTTTCCAATTCGTTCCATGATATGACTTGTCAAGAAAAAATTCTCAAAAAAATCTCACAGACACTCCCCGCCGGTTGTTTTTTGAACCTTGTCGAGTTTCACCTTGCCACCAACTTCGGTCCCCCTCGAGAGATTCGATTCAGCCCTGACCAGCTGAAATCCAAGGTCGAAGAATACGGTCTAAAACTCGAGTCTCAACTCGACCTGGAAACGCACTACTTTCACCGCTACAAAAAGGTCTAAAGGAAGCATGAGGATTACTGGAGGCCAATACCGAGGCAGAACTGTTTTTTGTCCCAAAGGAGAGATTCGTCCTGCCATGGACCGAATGCGGACGAGCCTTTTCTCGATTTTGGGCTCATTGGACGGCTTAAGCTTTCTTGACCTTTTTAGCGGTTCAGGACTTGTGGCCATTGAAGCCGCCAGCAGAGGAGCATTGGAGCTTGACCTTGTTGAAAAAGACTTCGGGAAAAAAGCAACCATCCTCAGGAACCTCTCCTGGGTCGAACAGACGGCCCGTTTGCACATGGCTGATGTCCGTGTTTTTTTGAAACGCGCCGAGCGCCGTTGGGACTTGATCTACGCTGACCCCCCCTTTCCCATGGAGGGCAAACTTGAAATCCTCGAACTCGTGGACAAAAAAGGCTTACTCTCTCCTGGGGGGAGCCTTTTGATGCACTACCCAGGAGAAGAAACCTACCCCGAAAAGGTTGGGGCACTCAATCGCTATGACTTTCGTACCTATGGTCGCAGTCACGTTGTTTTCTACAAAACTGAAGACTGAACATTCCCAAGAAACTTCTTGAAGCTCTTTTCTTTCAGGAAGCAGTAGAATAAGCTGGGTGTATGTCGAATTTTTTTATTGAGCTTGGTGATTCCGTTTTATCTGTGGCACCAGGTACCCCTGTGGGACAGCTTTTTTCAACCAACCCCGAAGGCCCCTTTGCCCTCGGTGCCCTAGTCAATCGACGGCTTAAAAGCCTCCGTTATCCCCTTTCTATGAGCGCACGTATAGAACCGGTTTGGGCCGATTCATCCCTTGGACACAGGATCTACCGCAAAACACTGTGTTTTTTGCTGGAACTGGCGCGCAAGTCCACCTTTCCCGACGTCAAATTACGAATCGGACCATCCTTGGGTAATGCGTACCTTTTTTTCAGCGAAAGCGGTCCTCTCGAGAAGGAACAGGTCCATCTTCTTTCCCAATCTCTCCGCCGCCTAGTTGACGCAGACCTCCCGATCATTCCTCATCGGCTCCCTTATTCAGAGGCCCTCAAACGCTTTGCCAGTGACGCCGAAGCCAGCCTTTTGATTGTTCAGAAAAACGAGGCCGAGGTACGATGTCTTGAATGTGCGGGGGCATGGGCCCTCGAACACTTTCCGCTGGCTCCTTCGGCGGGTTTGCTCCCCATTTTTGACCTGGAATGGACCAACGACGGGTTATTACTTAAATTTCCGGAGAAAAAATGGCCTCTGGTCTTGGCTCCTACCTTACCAAATCCCTTGCTCGTGGAAACAGCCAAAGAATACAAGAATCTGATCGAAATTTTGGGCATACCCACGGTGCCACGACTGAATGAAGTTGCGGCAAAACCCAAGGACGTCGCTCATTTTGTTCAGGTAGCTGAAACCCTTCAGGAAAAAAAGCTCGGTAAATTGGCCGACCGCATCGCTGACCGTGCCGGTGAGCTGAAGCTCATCCTGGTGGCTGGGCCCTCTTCGTCGGGAAAAACAACCTTCACAAAAAAACTTGCGGTGCATCTTCAGGCCGTAGGTTTTAAGCCACGGCTTTTAGGACTCGACGACTACTTTTTGGATCGCGACAAAACGCCGAAAGACGCCGACGGAAATTTCGACTTTGAGACCCTCAACGCTCTGGACGTTCCTTTACTCAATCAGCATCTGTTCGATCTCCTCGAAGGACGGACAGTTGAGACACCGAGTTACGACTTTAAGACAGGCACCCGTAAGCCCAAAGGGACTCCCCTGACTCTCGGCTCCCATGATATTTTGCTCATTGAGGGAATACACGGTCTCAATGACCAACTGACGCCGAGAGTACCTCGACACAAAAAGTTTAAGATTTACGTTTCGCCCCTCACGGCACTAGTTATTGATCAAAACACCCGAATTTCAACCACTGACAACCGATTGATCCGACGGATGGTCCGCGACTTTCAGTTTAGAGGTTATTCGGCTGTCCACACCCTTCACCAATGGCCTTCTGTTCGCCGCGGGGAGGACAAAAATATTTTTCCGTTTCAAGGCACCGCCGACGCCTCCTTCAACAGTTCGCTGGACTACGAGCTGGCTGTCTTGACCGAAATTGCCGTTCCACTTTTGCGAACAGTGCCGCCCTCTGTCCCTGAATACACAGAAGCGTCCCTGCTATTATCTTTCCTGGATAACTTCATTCCGATGCAGGACCTTGCGGTTCCCAGCTTCTCTATTTTAAGGGAGTTTGTGGGCCGAAGCGGTTTCAAGTACTGAGAATCCCAAAGCGGGCCTATGAGGAACCAATAGAACAAAGCCTGTGAAAACATCCGCTTCGTTTAAAAATGTCGGTTAACCCGTCTGGAAAACTCTCCGATACAGGAAGGTATGAAAGCGGGCAAAGGTATGGACATCTCGACGATTGTCGGTCTGATCATCGGCATGGGCGGGATCGTTACGGGTTACATCATTGAGGGGGGCAACCCGGCAGCCCTTCTCGGCCTTTCGGCCTTTATTATCATCTTTGCAGGCGTCTCGGGTGCTATCATCGTATCCTTCGGTGTTAAAGACTTTCTGCGCTTGGGGACAATTCTCAGCGAGTCCTTCGCTCCCGCGAACGAAGCAAACGCCGAATTGGCCGGTCAGATCGTCGATCTTTCGGACAAAGCCCGCAAAGAAGGTCTTTTGTCTTTGGACGACATGGTCGAAGACATCGACGACCCTTTGTTTCGCAAAGGGATACGAATGGTCGTTGACGGCGTAGACCCCGAAGAGATTGAAAAACTGCTCGAGACAGATATGTCGATCTACGAGGCCCGGAAAAAAGAAGAAGCAGAGATGTACGCCCAAGCGGGCGGTTTTGCACCTACGATGGGAATTATCGGAACGGTAACGGGACTTGTGCTCGTTCTCGGCAACCTTGCTGGCGACGTCGAACATCTCGGTCACGCCATCGCCGCCGCATTCATCGCGACGCTGTACGGTATTTCTTTGGCAAACGTCTTTGCCCTTCCTGTCGCCAACAAACTTAAGGGAAAAATCAAAAAAGAAAAACTTCGAATGGAAATGATCCTGACTGGTGTATTTGCGATTCACAAAGGTGAAAGCCCGCTCTTGGTCAAAGAAAAAATGATGTCCTATCTCGAGGAATCTGAACAAAAACTCCTGGATAAAGGCGGAGGGGATGACTAACCGTGGCGGGAAAAAAGTTTTCGACAAAAAGCAAACGAAGAACCAGTGAAGAGGGCCACGATAACGTCGAACGTTGGCTATTGACCTACGCCGACATGATCACGCTCCTCATGCTTTTTTTTATCGTTCTTTACGCTTTGTCACCGCACAAGCCTCTAATCAACCAGGACTTTGCGCAAACCTTTCAAACGATTTTTCAGGGTGCCAACCTAGGTTATATCATTCAGGAAAAGAACGCGAAAGGTACCAAAGGGATGATGCTGGAAGGGCGTCAACAGACCGACCCTTCAAAAACCTTGAGAGAAAAACGCAACACCCTGATGACCGAACTGGAATACAGGTTGAGAAATATCATGCCTCAAAACCAGTACCAAATAAGTGAAATTCAGGACGGGGTCAGGATCACACTTTTTTCCAATACTTTTTTTGACCCAGGTAGTCCTGAAATTCATCCCGAGGCCGTCCCTTTTCTAGGCAAGGTAGCTGAGGCACTCAATGCACTGCCCAATGCGATCAGAATTGAAGGCCACACCGATGGCTCGGCGATCGAAGGGAACCACTTTGCCAAAGAATGGCAACTTTCAACGGAAAGGGCCCTTTCCGTCCTGAACCTATTTTTGAGCTATGGATTTTCCGAAGACAAGGCTTCGGTTGCAGGTTACGGTTCTACGCGTCCTATCGCCACCGACGCAACACCCGAAGGCCAAGCGTTCAATCGCCGTGTTGATCTGGTCGTGCTTTGGGATAAATCTCAGATGTGAGCTTTCGCTCCTCGGGCGGACGAACAGCATTGAAAAAATAATAAAAAAGAAAAGCATTAAGGGCTTGAAGTGCCGCCCCGATCTCAAAGGGAAGGCTTTGAAAAAAACGTTCAAAGAGATAACCGGCAAAACTCGGCCCCGCCGCCGAGGTGACCTGCGAAGGGAGATTCGACAACCCCCCGACGCGTCCTCGTTCCTCATCGGGGATTACCCCCATAACGTAGGATTGACGCAATGGCAACCCCAGACGCTGAACCATCATTCTCACAAGGTAGAGGGCACCCGCGAGCCAAAAATCACCGGCCAAAACCATGGGTACGATTAGAATGGCCTGGAGTAGTCGCGTTACAAAGATCGCTTTAACGATTCCCCAACGCAGAGCCACTCGTGACGAAGCTAAGTTGGACACCAAGGCCGCCAAGTTGATCAGGGAGTATAAAATTCCAATCTCGACGGGGCCGACACCAAACCGGCGATAAAACCAGTAAGTCAAAAAGGGACCGAAAAAACCCACGGCCAACCCATTCAAACCGTTGGTTATCCACAACCGAACCAGGATTTTCCAGGATGTCTTTGAAAGCTTCTTTCCTGGCGGTCTTGGAACACCCTGAGTATGAAAGGCCGGACGCGGACGTGCAACCTCATGCAAGGGGAGAGCAAGAAGCCCAGAAGCCAGGGCCAAGAGAGCACCCAGCAGAAACTCCAGAAAATATTCCCCATGACTGTCACCTGACGCCAGAAATGTCGCCAGCAAGATCAAAGGGCCACTCCCTAAAAATG
>JABEVL010000146.1 GCA_013043995.1 Spirochaetales bacterium
CGCCGACGATAAAGACCTTCGCCGGCAGCAAGGTCCCCGCAGCGGTCATGTACATCGGAAAAATCCGCCCAAAGTGCGTGGCCGCCAACAAGACGGCCCTGTAGCCGGCCATCGAGGCCATCGAACTCAGCACGTCCATGCTCTGTGCCCGTGTGATTCGCGGAACGAGTTCCAGCGAAAAGGACGTGAGCCCAGCTTGTGCGATTTGCAAGGCGATCTCTGCCGACGCAAAAGGTTCCGTGTGTCCCAAAAGGACGGCCCCTTTTTTGATTTGGGCGAGGTCACCGAGATTGTTTTTGTCCGCACCCGGAGCACGCACGTAAGCGACGATATCGGATTTTGCCAAAAGCTCTTGCCGGCTTGAGGCAATCTGTGCCCCAGCCTGCCGAAAATCCTCGTCGCTCAAGTGAGCGCCCGCGCCGGCACCCGATTCAATCCAGACTTCCAAACCGAGCTTTTTCAGCGCCGGAAGAACAGCCGGAATCATGGCCACGCGTTTTTCACCGGGATAGGTTTCTTTAGGAACACCAAAGACCATAAGTTACCTCTCTTAGTTCAAGAGTATAATCCGAGAAAACGAACTTGGAAATTAAATCTGATAAAAAAGATCAAGGAATGGGAGAAAATCGTTCATTAAAAGGCATTCATGAACGAAATTTATGATTTTTTGGATGAAAAAAGAACAGCGAGTTCTTCCCGGGAAAACTGGTACGCGCTGGCACAGTTGGAGCACACGGTTTCCAAGGGAAAGGGGCCGTTGAGAAGGATGTCCTTTTGTTCATCGTCAGGAAGTCCCGCCAGGAACATCTGAAATTTTTCTTTGGAGCAGGGGCAAAAAAATTCGACGACCCGATGGTCCAGCATTTTGGGTTCAGCATCGCCGAACCAGAATTGGAGGAGGGCTTCCGGGTCGTGGTTCTGAACGGCGTTTTCACCGATCGAAGGGAGTTGTCCCAAGCGCTGGGCGAGGGTGTTCCAAACGTGATCGGGGCATCCGGGCATCGCTTGAAGGAGGAGTCCCGCGGCCCCTTCGGCCTTTCCGTCCCTGCCGAAGGGGAGGCTGAGGTCGATCGCTGTCGCCGTTTGTTCGGACTGATCGTAGTAATGCGCGATGCCCTGGGCTAAAGAGCCCTGGTCGAAAATTACGCTGCCCGTCATAGGGATTCTTTTTCCTTCTTGCGTCATCGTGACAGAAAGTGTTCCTTGCCCCAGAATGTCCTCAAAACGGGCCTTCGACCACTCGGACGGCACCTTGATCGGGTTTTCAAAGAGGTAGCCGCGGACTTCCCCAAAGGCGTTGGCGTCGACCGAGAAGCCCCCCAGGGGACCGTTGGTGGAAAGTTTGAGGTTCAGACGGCTTTCGCCTTTTAAGGAGGAGGCCATGACCAAGGCTGCAATGTAGGCCTGTCCTAGAAAGTAGGTCTCAAAAGGACCCAGCTTATGGTTGGCGGTCATCTCTTCGACGACGAGGTTGGCCTGGACGTAAGCGCCCCTGACAAAGTCGTTCGCCAGGGTGAACAGGTGAAGGCGGTCACTGGAGCGCTTTTTCCACAAAGTTTTAGCTGAATCAGGAAGAGGGGCTTTGAGCATCGTGGGTATAAAGTAACTAGGATGAGGCCGGATGTCCAGAAACTAGTTTTCCTTCCAGCGAAAGCGGGACAGCGGAGGTGATTTCGACTTCCACAAATTTTCCCATGAGGCTTTCATCGTCACTGGCAAAACGCACACCGATTTTGCCCTCCGTGCGGGCGGCCATAAAACCGGGTTTGCGATCGTGTTTTTCCACAAGAACCAGCATCTTTTTTCCCAGGAGCGTTTGATTGTAGGCCAGACTGGTGGTATGAAGAACCGAGCTGAGGTCGTGCAAACGGGCTTTCTTGACCTCCAAAGGAACATCGTCGTCCCAGCGTGCCGAGGCGGCGCCGGGGCGCGGGCTGTACTGGGCGATGAAGGCCATCTGGAACTGAAATTCTTGCATGGCCTGACGTGTGTTCTGAAACTGTTCTTCGGTTTCACCAGTAAATCCCACGATGATATCCGTAAATAGCGTCGCGGTCGGCAATATCCTGCCGACATCTTGGGCCACTTCGCGGTAGCGTTCCAGAGTATGATTTCGGTTCATCCGGATCAGAACCTTGTCGTCGCCGGATTGCAAGGGAAGGTGGATCTGTTTGGCCAGTACAGGGTAACGTGCGATCGTTTCAAGGACTTCGACGGTCATGTCCCTGGGATGTGGCGAGGTGAAGTAGGTCCAGAAAGAAACTTGCTCACGGCGGCCGATTTCCCCGACTTCTTTTAAGAGTTCTGCAAACGAAAGCTCCTGCCCCTTTTTGTCCTGACCGTAAGAATTGACGTTTTGGCCTAACAGGGTGATCGACTTGTAGCCGCGTCGGACGAGGCCGGTAACTTCGTCGAGAATTTCTTGGGAGGGGCGAGAGACCTCTCGTCCGCGGGTGTAAGGGACGGCGCAGAAGGTGCAGAATTTGTCGCATCCATTTTGAATGGGAACAAAGGCTTCAAAGTTGCTCGAGTAGTGGGGTTTGACCTGCCAAAAATTTTGCAGGCTCGGCCGGGCCGTCGAATCCAGGCTGAGCGGTGTGGCCACCCCGTACTGCTGCAAGAGCGAAGGAAGCTCGGTGACCTGGGAAAGCCCAAAAAGGAGGTCGAACTTTTTGAGAAATTTCTCCTGATCGGCGGGCAGAATGCAACCCGACACAAAGGTGATCAGATTTTCTTTTGCCTTGCGTTCGTTCCATTCGTGGATCTTCGAGTAAACGCGGTCGATGGCTTTTTGCCGGACAGAACAGGCC
>JABEVL010000147.1 GCA_013043995.1 Spirochaetales bacterium
CCCGTGCCGTCATCTACGCCCTGATGTTCGGGCCGTTTTTTTCGATGTTTGACTCGGGGATGGTGAACGTCGGTTTGCCGGTCATGGCCCGCGACCTTCACGCCAGCCTTCAAGACGTTCAGTGGATCGCCTCGATCTACCTTTTAACGATGTCCGCCTTGTTGCCCATTTTGGGGTCCTTGGCCGACCGCTGGGGGCGGGGGCGGATGTACAACCTGGGATTTTTTACGATTTCCCTGTTCACCCTGGCGTGCGGTTTTGCTCCCAACCTGGGATTTCTTTTGCTTTTCCGTGTTTTACAGGCCGTCGGCGGCGCCATGGTTATGGCCAACGGCATGGCGATCGCGACAGAAAACTCGGCGCCCCGTGAACGGGGCCGCAACCTGGGTCTTTTGGCTTCGATGATGGCGGTGGGCAGCCTCGCCGGGCCGTCGATCGGCGGTTTTGTCATCGGTTTGTGGGCCTGGCGGGTTGCCTTTTACCTGACGTTCGGGATCTCTTTTGCCGCTTTTGCCACGACGTTTTTTACGATCCCCAAGCATAAAAAGGAACGTCACCCACATCGGTTTGACGTCAGCGGAGCCCTTCTTGTCACCCTCGTGATCTTTGCTTCGGTTTATGGCCTTTCGGCTCTGGGCGGCAAGGACGCCACGGGGATTCCTGCCTGGCTGGCGTTGGGGGCCGGGCTGCTTTCCTGCGTCCTCCTGGTCGCTGTGGAACGCCGGCACCCGCACCCTTTGCTGGTCTTGGACCTCTTCAAGAATCTCACCTTCCGCTCGTCGCTGCTCACGTCCCTGATTTCGTTCTCGACGATGTACGCCCCGACGATCCTCATCCCGTTTTATCTTCAGGCGACGTTGGGACTTGCACCGCAGGTGGCTGGGCTTTATCTGCTGGCTTTTCCGCTGGCGATGTTTGTCTTGTCACCTGTCAGCGGCTACCTTTCGGACCATTGGGGTTCGCGGCCTCTCGTGATGCTGGCCCTGGCGCTGAACGGTGCCGCGCTGACGTTTTTTGGATGCATCGAGCCGTCGATGCCGGACTGGATCATTCTGGTCCCGCTCTTTGTGATGGGGATTGGTCTGGGACTTTTTCAGTCGCCCAACAACAGCGCGGCCATGGGGAGTGTGCCCCAGGCGAACCTCGGTTCCGCGAACGGTATCCTCCAGCTTGTGAAAAACCTCGGCATGGTCCTGGGCATGACCGCGTCCACGGTGAGTTTTGCCGCCGTCATGGCGGGGCGTTCCTTGACCGACAGGGCCTCCTTTCTTGAAGGCTCCCGCTACGTCTATTGGGGGGCCGCTGTCTTGAGCTTTGCCGGAGTCTGGGTGGCTTCCTGGCGTCCTCACAAGAACCCGAAGAATTGACTCCCAGCGTCAAGCCGGACAGCTTTTTCCTCGGGGTCCTGTTGCTACAAAGGTGAAAAGTGCTGAAAGACTCGGGGACCCCAACGCCATTTGCAGTAGTCGTCCATCGTGGCAAAATGGTAGCCCCGGCTTTTAAGAGTCTCAATCATCTTTTTGAGAATATCTCTTGAGGTGGGGTGCGTGTCGTGCATCAGGATGACCCCGCTATGCCCGTCGACAGCACGAGTGAGAATGCGGTTCATTTCCATTTCCATCTTCTTTTTGTACCCCGGACTGCCCGAAGGGTGATAACGTTTGCTGTCGGACTCAAACCATTCTCCGGGTGCCCAATTGATGCTGTCGGCGGAATCCCAGCCGAGCGTCCACATGATAACGATGTAATGCCCTTCCAGCATTTTTGTCACCTTTTGACGTTGGGCAGGAGTATTCCAGTGACCCAGCCAGGGGGAGCCGTACGGCGGCCTCATCAGGTGGAGGACAGGCATGTCCTTGCCCAGCACCTCGGCCAGCTGTTTTTGAAGGAGGGTGAGCTGAAAGGTGATCTGACGGGGGGTCAGCCTGGCCAAATCCTGGTGCGAGTAGGTGTGGTCCCCAATGACGTCCCCGTCTTTGACCATTTTCTTTAAGACACGTTGGAACCTGAACATGAGGTTTTTTCCCGTGTCGGCATGAAACGGGTTGTCTTTGTCAAAAGAGTTCATGAAAAAAGTGGCCCGAACACCTTCTTCGTGGAGAATGTCGACGATCTCGTTTGTAAATTCCCAGGGTCCGTCGTCAAAGGTGAGGTAAATCGTTTTGGGGGGGAGGGGGTCGCCTGAATAGTAACCGAGGGGCCGATCCGTTGACTGCAGGAGGGGGAAGGGATGGGCGTACGCCAGCAAGGTTAAATTGAACAAGGCCAAGCCTGTGAAAAGCCTTACAAAGTATTTCATGAAACAACATCATTACTATGATGAGTATTCTAGTCAAGAAGGATGGAATCCTGCGTCTTTTTAGGAAAATCTCTGGGACAGGCCTGCACGGCTGTGCCGGAAGAAAGGGCGCAAAAAGGGGGGAGCTGCAAGGCAGTCCCCCCTGGCCGTCAACTAAGGATTAGAGAAGGCTCGAGGCGCCGGTTGTCAAAGAACTTGCGCTCGAAGCGTTCGTGCCGTAGGTCGTTTTTGAAGCGGTTTCATTGGCGGCCGAGGTGTTGTACGAGTCGGTCGCTGTGCCCGAAAATCCGCCCGAGAACGAATTCTGGAAAACGAGGGTCCCGGTGCTGTCAAAGCCTTCTTCCCAGTAGGCCGCTGAACCGGTGGAGGGTGTAATGGTCGTATAAACGATGCCGCCGTTGTTATCGGCGTACCCATAAACGGCGTAGGTCCCAGCACCAGAAACCGTGATGCTCGACGAAATCGAAGCACCATCGGTGGTCGAATTGGGGTCCGGCACCAGGCTCATCGTAAAGACATCGTTAGAACTGTCTGTCACCTTGAAAGCCCCTGAACCGTCGGTGCTGTCGTAGGCAATTTCAAGAGTGGTGCCCGACATCGTCATGGACATGAGGACCTTGGTCCTGTCGGTCGACCACTTGTAGGTGATGGTCTGCGTTGAGCTCCCCATGGTCGTTGTAATCGCTA
>JABEVL010000148.1 GCA_013043995.1 Spirochaetales bacterium
CCACCCGCAAGTTGCCGAAAGCTGATGCCCCGGCCGAAAGATCGACGCCGGCCGGGTAGGTTTGATCCGAGGGTGTCGCAGAGCCGTATTTTTGCAGGACGCCGGCAACGTCGATCGGCGTACCCTGCGAAGTTTTGGGTCCAGCCGCATCACCGCTCGTTTTTTGATCGCTGGAGGCCGTTCCTCCCGACCCATTGAGCACCATCGAAGCCACGTCCAGACTGGAACAGGATGCAAACGCCAAAAATGCCAGAAATACAAAGACAAGTTTCATCAATCTCTCCTTTTATAGATGGCTTTGCCTAAAGACTAACTCAGTTTTTAAAATTTTCCAGTCCGCTTCCCTCAGCCATCGGGACGTGTTATTTTTGAATTGCCGACCAGGAGTATTTCTGAAACAGGAGATCCTATGCCCGTCAAGATTCCGTCGCATCTTCCAGCCCGCGAACTCCTCGAAAAAGAAAACATCTTTGTGATGACGGACGAACGCGCAGCCCGCCAGGACATCCGGCCGCTCAAAATTGCCGTTCTGAATCTGATGCCGACTAAAATTCAAACGGAGACGCAAATTCTCCGCCTTTTGGGAAACACCTCGCTCCAAATCGAAATCACCCTTTTGCACATGGACAGTCACGAGTCAAAAAACACTCCTGCCGAGCACCTGGCGACGTTTTACAAGACCCACGACCAGATCCGCCACGAAAAATTTGACGGTCTGGTGACGACGGGAGCTCCTGTCGAAAATCTGGCTTTTGAAGAGGTCGATTACTGGAAAGAACTGACCGACATCCTCGACTGGAGCCGCAAAAATGTTTTTTCCACCCTGCACATCTGCTGGAGTGCGCAGGCAGCCCTTTACCACCAGTTTCAGATTCCCAAGTACGCCCTAGAAAAAAAGATGTTCGGGGTTTTTCCCCACGAGATTCTTGAACCCCACGAACCCATTGTACGGGGGTTTGACGAGTGGTTTCCTGCGCCCCACTCCCGCCATACCGAAGTTCTCCGCGAAGACATCCTGAGCGTTCCCGAACTCCGCCTCATTGCCGAGTCACCCGAGGCGGGGGTCTACCTGGTCAGTTCGGCCGACCACCGCCAGATCTTTGTTACTGGCCACCCCGAATACGATCGCTACACGCTGAAGAACGAGTACGACCGGGATGTAGGACGGGGGCTGCCCATCGACGTTCCACGAAACTACTTTCCCAAGGATGATCCGAACCTGCTTCCGGGCATAACCTGGCGGTCCCACGCCCACCTTTTGTACGCCAACTGGCTCAATTATTGCGTTTATCAGCAAACGCCCTTTGATCTGGAGGCCCTCGAAAGTCCCTCAGAACCCGACTTCTGCATTTAAACCCGCAGTTTCTAGGCGCCGAGGTTCCGGGCCTCTTCTTTCAGGATTGCGACAAGTTCGGGGAACTGACGGGCGTAACGCAGGGTCGCCTGAAAAAAACCCGCCAGGTCGCCGGTGTCCAGGCGCTCGCCCTGAGCGGGGTGAAACACGACTTTTTCTTGTTCCATCATACGTTCCAGGGCATAGACGTGAAAATATTCCCGGCCTGTGTGGTTTTTCCAACCCTCTTCCAGGTGGTCAAAAAATTCAGGCAGGTAGAGGTAACGCCCCAGAGAGGCCTCCCGGCTGGGTTCTTGTCCGGGAGCGGGTTTTTCGACAAGACCTTCGACATGAAGACCGTCGGAGGCTAACTTGAGGACCCCGTAACGTTCCAGGTGGGGGGGGTTGTGGAGGCTGGCCATGACGCAGCATCCCGTTTTTTTCCATGCGGCGATCAGCTGGGCCGTCAGCGGCGGCGAACCAAAGTGCAGGTCGTCGGGGTAGGCCACCACCGCGGGCTCACCGTCCAAGAAGGGCTTGGCCGCCAACAGGGCGTGCCCCGTGCCCCTCATTTCTGTCTGCCTGACGAAGGAGAAGTGCGCGTCGTAGGGACGGATCGCGGCCAGCTTGTCCAAGGCACCCTCGGCCTGAAAAAGGGCCTCAAGTTCAACCTCGCGGTCTAGGTAGTCTTCGATGGAACGTTTGCGCCTCGAGGTGATGACGATGATGTCCCGGATGCCGCTGGCCAGGAACTCTTCGACGATGAACGCCAAGGAGGGTTTATTCAAAAGCGGAAGCATTTCTTTGGGAAGGGTCTTGGTGACGGGAAGAAAACGGGTTCCATAACCCGCCGCAACGATGATACCTTTCATACGGCCATTCTAGCGGAACGTCTGTTTGCGGACAAGAAGTGCAGCAAAAAATGGACCAAATACGTTATACTGACAAAACCATGAGAAAATCGTCACCCATACGGAATATCTTTTTGATAGGCCTCCTGGTCACCGCCGCCGTCTTAGAGTCCTGCTCAGTTCAAGCCGACCTCTTTGTTCACGAAAACGGTTCGGGCCTGGTTTCTACCCACCTGAAGTGGCAGGAACCTCTCAACCTCTACTGGAACGACCTGAGGGAGCTGGACACCACGCTCGGCCCCAAGATCCTCGACCAGAAAATCTTGCAAGGTTCCCTTGAGCAAAAGGCCAGCGGCCCTGGGGCCTTTCTGGCCTCTCCACACGCCGAAGTCGGCTCTCACCACGCCCTGATCAGTTTTGACGTCTCTGACCCCGACCAGGCTGTTAAGAAAGGCGGGGTCACCTTGTTCAGTCTCAAAAAGACTTCAAACGGCACCGAACTCCGCTTGTCGCTCGACAGGCCGACCCTGATGAGGTGGTTAGACCTCACGACCTACGGGCATTCACCGGCCATCGCCGCCCTTTTTCCTGAAAACGAGACCGAAGCCGATCTGAGGGCAAACCTGATCTACGCCCTGGGCTCCTACACCCAGGACGCCCTCGCCCTTGTCAACGCTTCCAACGTCGAAATCACCCTTCACCTTCCCAGCCCCGTTCAAAAAGTTGAGGGAGGGAAGATCGTCGGACCAGAGCAGGTCGTTTGCCGCTGGCCCTTGGTCAAGGTTCTAGCGCTTGA
>JABEVL010000149.1 GCA_013043995.1 Spirochaetales bacterium
GCCCAGCGTGAGCGGGTCGACTGCTGAGTTGGACGGCAAGAGGGGTTCGGAACGCGCGGCCTCGAGCTGGTCTTGCCGCTTGAGCAGTTCCTGACGGACGATCTTTTGGTTTTCAAGGGAAGTGAGCCCTGCGCCGTACTGGGGAAAAGTCTGGAGGATCCAGGTTTGAACCGTTCTGTCAAACCCCGTGAACAGCGCAATCCCCGTGAGGATCATCAGAGCCCCAAAAAATCTTTGGATGCCGGATGAATGGCGGGTAAAACTCGGAAACTTGTTGAGAAGTGTGCGCCCGCCCTGCAGGATCAGAAAAAGGGGAACGGCCGTTCCTGCCGAGTACGCCAAGGTGATGAAAACGCTTCCGGCATCCACGGTCTGGCTTAGGGCCAAGGAGACGACCGAGGCCATGATGGGGCCGACGCAGGGGGTCCAAACCAAGCCCAGGCTGGCGCCCAGAACGAGGCCGCTCCAAAAGCCGCCGCGAGGCTTGCCCGGCACAGCTGAACTTTGAGGCGTTAAACGCGAAGTCAAGCCCGTGGCCCAGCGGAGAAAGACCTCCTTGAGAAAAGGAACGACGAGCACGACCCCGAAAACGACGATGAGACCGGCGGCAAGCCACCTCAGAAGATCGGGGCTGATGTGGAAAAAACGCACCAGCGCCGAGAGCGTCAGGGTGAACACCGTAAAACTGAGGATAAAGCCCAGAACGACACCCCAGGGACGGGTCCGTCCGCCGCTGGCCGAACTGGCCAGAACAACGGGCAGGACCGGAAGAATGCAGGGTGAGAGGATCGTCACGACCCCGGCCAGAAAAGCAAAACCTAACAGTAAAAGCATGGTGTCCCCCCCTCAACTCTTTTCTTAGGCCTTGGCCAAGATCGCTTGTACGCTCGTCGTGCCCGACCAAATCTTCTTGAGGTTGCCGTTGGCGTCGATCTCGACGAAGGTGTGCTGCGAGGTCACGCCGTATTTTTGTTCGAGGGCCTTGGCCGTGTCGTAGTTGACCACAACGAGGGTCACGTTGGGAGGAATCTGGGCGTAGTCGGCCTTGAGGTTTTTATAGGTCGCCTGGCAGGTGGGGCACCAGGAGGCCGCGAAAAAGTAAATCACGGTTTCGTTTTTGGCTAAAGCTTGGGCGTCGGCTTCGCTGGTGAAGGGAACAATTTGAGGTCCTAGGCCCGTCAGGTCGTAAAAGCCTGTTGTCGAGGCCGAACTCGCCATCATCATGTTGGACTTCATCATGGTGTCGTTGTTGTTCGTGATGGAGGCCGGATGAGTCTCTTGAGTACCGTTGGCAAACGCCCCGGCTGTTAAAAGTGTCAGGCTGAACACCGTCAATAGAATCTTTTTCATAAGATCCCCTCCTTGATTTTTCATCCCTTAAGGATGTTGTTGATATGTTTAGTAATGTAAATCAAGGTAGACAAAAAGACAAGTAAGCTTTACATGAAATTTTGTTCTGGCTCAGCCTGGTACGTTTCTTTGTGGTATCAGCTCCTTGAGGGGTCAGTTTTAGGACGCGGATTAAAATCCGGGGGAAGGGGATTTTTTCGGCCAAAATCTGTGGGCACGATCCCCAACGTCTTAAGCCCCCAGCCGCTGACCTGGGGCAGGACATTCACCACATTTTCAGGGATAATTGCGTAAGAAGGGGCAAGGGGGGCCAGCTTACCTTCCAGACGGTCGGGGTCAAAGGCTGAAACGAGGTCGCAGACTCCGGGAGTCAGGGCGTCGTCGGGTCCCCAGTCGGCCTGATGAAATTCTTCCTTGCCCAATTTTCGTCCTTTTTGTTCGTCGGGTAGTTCGGCCAGAGGAGTCAGGTTGAACACGGTATCGACAAATTGGACGACAGAACCCTGGTCACCGCTGTCGTGGTCGACGGTTTGGGTGCGAGCATACGGGGAAATCAGAAGAAGGGGAACGCGAGGGCCATCTGTCAGAACGGCACCGTCGGGACCGACTGACCGCACGGGCGGGGGCACGTGGTCGTAGTCACCTTCTGAATCGTCCCAGGTGATGATGATCGCACACTGGCCCCAGTAGGGGCTGTGGGCAATGGCGTTGACGGCTCGGGCAACGAGCGCCTCGCTGATCTGGGCGTCCGAGTAGCCGGGGTGGTCGTCGTCCCCCAGAAAATTTTTCTGCACGGCCGGATCGGGGTCGGCGGGTTTTAATCCGGCAATGTTCCTGTAACCGCCTTTGATGTAGTAAACCCCGCCCTGAGGGGACAACGCTTCGTTTTGGACGCTTTTAAAAAAGTCGTCCAAGCCCAAAAGGTGGGCCCGAAGTTGGGGATTGTTGGCGATGTAGCCAAAGTATTGGGGCCCGTTGTGGTGGGTGATGTACGAGGCGTGCAAGCCTGCGGCGTCTGTGGGATCGGTTCCCGCATCGGTCGGTTCCTGGTCGTAGCCTTCTTCGAACCAGGCCCAGGGAACTGCGGAGTTATGCTGTTGGGTCAGGTAGGCGATGTCGTCCGCAACGTCGCTCAGGTCGAGCGCAGGGTCTTGGTCCAAGCTGGTGATTTTCTGGGCTTGTCCGCCTGAAAAAGAGAGCGGGAGAGTGGCGTAGGTTTGGTTCAACTGAACGGGGTAACCAGGAAAATCATGCGGGTTGACGGGCATCTTGGATGGACTCGTGTCCTGCGGGGAACCCCAAAAGGGGTCGTCATCGTTGACGACGGGTTCTCCTTGGCCGCCATTTCCTTTGTAAGCCTGGTCAGGGTGCAAGGCGGCCTGGGTTTGACCGCTCTGGGCCGCAATGATCGAAAGGTTGCCCGGAGTGGACGGCCCCACCATGGTTTGAAAGATGTGATCAAAAAGGACAAACCTCTGGGCGTAGTACCAAAGAAAGGGGATGGTGTCCCCATCCACGTAGGCCATGGTCAATTCGCCGAACTGCTTGGCCAGAAGCGTGGGTTTTCTGCCGTGGGCATATTTTTTTTCTTCGGTCAGGGCAAATCGGTCCATCTGCGCATGGCCGTTTTGAACGTCCATTTTTTCGGCTAAAAGAGCGTGGGAGTGATCGACATCGTCAGTATCGCTCGCGTACTCCTGGGGCCCGATTCTAAAAGGTTCGATTGTCGAGGCCGATCCATCCGTATTGATGATGGTTTGCCGAAAGCCAGGAGTCTGCTGGGTAGGCTTTGAAAAAAGACCGTCTGCACCTGGAAAGGTTCCAAAATAAGAATCAAAGGAACGGTTTTCCTGATACAGGACAAAAACATAACGGACGTGCTGGCGCAGGAGTGCGAGGGTCCTCTCGGTCTCCTGCTGAGGTTTGAGGTCGGCCTGATCTTTAGAATGAGGCAGTGATGAAGCACAGGCTGAAAGGACAAGGGTAAGGAAAAGGGTCCATGAGACGGTTTTAAGAAATGGCACAACGACCTCCATTAAGGGGAAAAGCTACCAACACCACCAACCTACGCAAGGAATGTTAAAAATCCTTTAAACAGTGATGAGAAAAAGGCTCCCCATGTGACCTTGTAGGCAGATTGCCTTCGTGGGCAAACCGATCAATCGACTCATAAAAAATCGTTGACAAATTCTTTGGACCGGGTGGAGAATATCGACAAGTAAGACTTTTTAGAGGAGTTTGCGTATGAAAAAAGTTATTATATCCTTGGTTTCGTTATCATTTTTATGTTTTTCCTGCGCACAAAGTACGACTTCGCCGACTGTTTTGACGCAGAGCACGGGGGGGGGAACGGCAAACGCCCCGACAGCCACTCCAACCGTCACCTCGACGCCCACCCTGGTTCCCATTTCCTCGGGCACACCCCCTCCGATCCCCGTCAACACGTCGTTGCCGGTTCCCACTCCGTCCTCTCCAACCCCCGCGGGGGCCTTTCCTGTCGCTTTTGTGAACAACACGCATGGAGCGTACGCCGACAATCAAATCTACATTTTTATGGTCGGCATGGACGCCAAGGGCGAGTGGTGCTGGGTAACGAAGGATGGGGTCATGACGCCGATCAACGGCACCGACGCCAATGCTCCCGGGCACCTGAGCTACAACGGCGTGAATTACCCGAACTACTCCTTCACGGTCGCCGATGCCGGGGCCATCAACGTTCCCACCTTTATTACAGGCGGACGAATCTACATTTCATTAGGCTCCCCGCTCTACATCCCGGTCTCAGGATCGGGGTCTTCGAACGGTTGGGTCGCTCCCAACCCGGTCAGTCCCACTGACCCGAACTATAATACGGTTTTTGACTGGTACGAGTTCACCTATGTCAATGTTGCCGCCAACCCCAGTGTTGCGGCGACCTATCCCAACGGTGTGCACTTTGGAGGGAATACGACGCAGGTGGATATGTTCGGACTGCCCATGAGCGTCCGGCTGATCCAGAAAGAAACCAGTTACGACCAGTCGGTCGGAATCGACACAACAGAATGGACCCGTGCTCAGATCTTTGCGGCGTATGAAGGTTTCGTCAATCCAGCGTTCCTCAGCCTTGTTCTGCCGAACAAGGCGCGGATCGTCGCCCCAGGAAAGGCTTTGGCTTCCGGCTTGAGCGGTTCCTACTCCACTTACCTCGATTCGACGATCAGTGCGGCGTGGTCGTATTACCAGACACACACGCTTAACCTGACGGGCGGTGCAGTCGGTGGACAGATCTACACGGGCAGTGTTGACCCTGTGAGTCAAAAGTTTACTTTCTATTACTACGCCTACAGCGGGGCAACGAAACAAGGACCGTTCTACATCAGTCTTCCGTCCACGGAAGATGTGTTTGCTGGGAATGGGAACCTGGCCACCATCGATCCGGCGACTCAGGCTGACGGTTCGAGCCCACCCGACGGTTGGATTGAACTGGCTCTCGAAGCTCAGTTCTGCGCCGCTTTGAACCGAGGTGTGTTTACAAACGGATCGGAGTGGTCAACACCGGACTTGTACTATCCTTCTTCGACTCCGCATAACGACTACGCCGAGTTTTGGCATACCCTGAGCGGGAGCGGTTTGGCGTACGGCTTTTGCTACGACGACGTCAATGCGCAAAGTTCGGTTCAAATTCTGCCCAACGATGACCCTCCGGACAACGTGATTGTGACCATCGGGGACTAAATTTTTAAAGGCGTCGTCGGAACGCAGTGTTGCGTCCTGGTGTGGGCTGCTCGCCGAGACTGACGGGGGGGTGCGCTTCTAAAAAAACATAAGCGCACTCAACTTACGGTCTGATGGTTTGAATGCGCTCAAAGAAACGCGGCCAGCCGCAAAAAAACTTCAGTTTCCCCCCTAATTTTTTCAGCGCGGCGCAGGAATTTTTGAAGTTTTTGTTTTGGTCAGGCTTGTAAAATTTTTCCAAGAAAAGGAAAAGCAAACTCCCCCGACTGGACTCGAACCAGTGACACTCTGATTAACAGTCAGATGCTCTACCGACTGAGCTACAGGGGAAAGTCGGAAAGACGATGTGATCCTACCGGGTGGCCTGTTTTTTGTCAAGAAGGTTCCGGCAAAAACTCACTCGGTACTGTCTATGATCGCTTTGACCAGGGTCCTGGCGTCATTCTCCCTCGTCGAGCCAAAACGCATCAGCCAGGCCTGGGCAGGAAGGGCGAGGTTGTGGGTCTCGATGAGAATCTTGTAGTCCGCAGGATTGTTTTTGAGAACGATCAAGGGCTCGGCGCGGGTATAAGCGCCCGCTCCCAGGTGGGGGAGCATCCTCTGCGCGAAGTGTTGCGAGCTCTCGTCAGCGCTGCCGTCACGGCCGGCGTACGTGTAAATGCCGGTTCCGATGGGAACGCCGGGGTTGTTGTCAGCATGAAGGCTGACAAAGAGCCGTTTACCGCGGATTGCGCCCCTGAAATCGTTACGGGCGATCTCGACACGTTTTTCCAGGCCCCGAATGGAGCCCTGGGGCCAGCACGAGTTGTCGTCCGATTCGTTAAAGATCAGATCGTTGTAAACGATGTTTTTTTCGTTGACGAGGGTGGTGTCGGGGTTGGTGGTGTCGAGGATCAGATGATTGGGAGCCAGGGTCGTTGTTTCCACGCGCGCCCCGTTGCGGACAAGAAGCTCGTACATCCGCAGCGCGATGTCATAAACGTACTGAGCTTCGGTGATGTAGAGACTCGTGCCGTTAGGGCCTGGGGTTTTTACGATGGTCCCTGGGTCCAAACCTCCGTGGCCGGGGTCGAGCACAATGGTCCAGCCGTCGAGTTTGTGAGAAAAGTATGGCTTTTGCGCAACCATCGCGGCGAATCTTCTCCAGATCTCACGGGCCTTCCGGTAGGCGTCGAGAGGGGACGGCCAGTTGTTCTCAAAGTAACCGCGGTTGGGTTGCGACACCGCGCCGGGATGCGTCCAGTAGTAGTAATCACCGTTCCATTCAAAAACTGGAATATTGGGATCCATGATGACGTAATGGTCCCAGGGCTGTGTCCCCGACTTGGGGGGGGCAAGGAATGAAGTTCCTGGATCTGCCTGCACAGGAGCCGCGGATTGAGTCAAGGAAACGGGGGTCGAGGAAACAGCAGTTGGGGAGTTGCTCGTTGAGGGGAAGGCAACGGGGCCCGAGGCGGAGGGAAGATCGGCTCCGGCTGAAGGTTCAAGTTCGGACTGTTGGGGCCCTAAAACGAGTTTCTGGCCGATAAAAATGCGCCCGTCACTCCCGATGTGGTTCCAGGAACTCAAATCGGCGACTGAAACTGCGTGTTCGCGGGCGATGCGGTACAAGGAATCTCCGGCCTGGACGGTGTAGGTCCCCCCGCCCTGGAGGGCACTTACAGCTTGCGAAAGACTTGCCCGGCTATTTTCAACGAGCCGAGGGTCACGGGGCTGGAAAACGGCGGGCGTGGAGGCGCTGGCAAAGCTCTGGAGCTTGAGCACCTCTCCTGGAACGAGGATGTCCGAAGTCAAATCGTTGAGCCTTCTGAGATTACCTGGCGTCGTGTTGTAGAGCGCGGCGATCCCCGGAAGGGTATCGCTGGGCGCGACGATGTGGGTCAAAGGAATTTCCTGGGGTTTGAAAACACGCAGCACCTGCCCAGGATAGAGCTGGTCGCTGGAGAGCTGGTTGATCGCGCGCAAGGTCGAGACGCCGATGTTGAAGCGCAGTGCAAGAACCGAGATCACGTCGCCGGGTTGTACCGTGTAGAAGGTGATCCCAGAGGGACGCCGCACAAAGATCTTTTCACCGACGGTGAGGGTGTCGTTGGAAAAACCGTTGATCTGCCTTAAAACATCCAGGGGTTCGCCGTAGCGCAAAGCCAGTTCCGATAGGCTGTCCCCGCGGTGGACCGTGTACAGGAAAGGACCGAGGTCTGAGTTGCTGGCGTCTGAGGTCTTGGGCGGTTGAACCATCAGAATCTGACCAACGGCTAAAGAGTCGGACGACAGGCCGTTCCAACTTTTGAGCTGTTGGACACTGACGCCGTGCAACCGGGCGATAGCCCAGAGGGTTTGGTTTCGCTCGACTCGGACTGTTTGCTGACCCCAGACAAAGAGGTTCAGGAAACAGCTCAAAAATCCCAGAAAAAGGAGTTTTTTCATGAATTGACCTCCAGTGTTTTGAACCCCAGCATTTTCCTGAAAAGGTTCGCGTCTTCGAGGTTCGAGGGGCGGATTTCGAGGCGGAGTTGTCCATTGTTTTGCAAAACGGTCGCGTCGAGAGAAACGATGGCCTTTTTAAGGCGCAAAGACCCCTGAAGCAGGTCTTCGCCGGCAGCAAGGTCGGCCGTTTCGTGACCGAAGTCGGGTTTCAGGGTGGCGAGGTTTTCCTCAAGGATCAAAAGACTTCCCGTCACCAGGTGCTTTCGCCGGGGGTGACGAAAGACAAAAGGAAAGGCCGAAGGCGGGGTGCCGGAGGGCGAGTTTTCGGGGATATTCAGGGAACCGTACCGCAAAAAGACCTCGCGGATCTTGATAGCAAGCTTCTGGGCGTCGCCGTCGTGGTAAAACAGCCCGTTGACGCCGAGGTAAAGGGCTTTGTTCGCTTCTTCAAGCGGCGGCTGTGCCGTTCCGAAGAGAAGAAAAATCTTCTCGTCCTTCGGGAATTCCTCTCTGATGTACTTGATCATGATTTTCCAGTGACGGGGAAAATCCACCCAGTCGTACAGGACGATTGTGGGATTCGTTTCTGCCAGATTATCCAGCGCCTTGAGAGGCTGGCGGTAATGGACGAGATCGATGCCCCAGGAATTAAAAATAGGCGCCAGCTCACGGGCAAGGACCGCGTCTTCTTTGACGAGCATAAGGATCATAGACTTCCCTTCCTTTCGGTTCCTTCGTTGCGGACTTGATAATCGTAAATTTCCCAGTACCCGTTTCTTTTGTGCAGGGCGTAGGTGTACTCACGGATTTCAAAATAATCACCTGCGTCAAATTTGAGCCGGGCTGTGACCGTTGCTTCGGTGTCGGTGTAGGAGGTGGAAAGGATCGCGAAGGCGCTGGGAACCTTCGACAGGGCCGTTTCCCGGCGCCACAGGTCGTGCTTGAAGTCCTTCAGAATGCGTGAGCGTTCCTCGGCCGAAGCTCCTAGAAAGGTTCGCCTGTAAAGGGGGGATCGTTTATAAAGGTCTTCCAAACTCAGATAAAGAAAGAACCTGGCTTCGTTGTTGGCTTGCCGGGCCTCCAGCAGGTAGCGCACGACGTTGTCGGGACTTTTGTCTTCCCGCCGCAGGATTTCCTGCCTTTCGGTGTCCATATTTTCCTGATAGGTCGCCAGGGCTGAATCCGGCAAAGTCGGTCGCACCGCCAGGGTCAGGACGTTCGAGGTCAGGATATCCTCACTGGGACCGCCGGGCGTGGCGTCTGCCGTGGGTTGGGTCTGCTGGCTGTAGCTTTGATATTCAGGCAGAAGTGAAGGATGAAACTCGGCCTGGACCGTGTAAACGCCGCTTTTGTTCAGGTCGACAAAATCCCTCAGGTTCACCAGGTAAGCGAACTCCTCACCAGGTTGGATCGTGATGTTCCTAAAAAAGATGGGTTGATTGTTATAGCGGTTTTCGTTAAATTTCTGCGAATTAGCGAGATACAGCCCCGTTCGGTCTGCGGCCATCACGTGAAAGACCAACTGGAAAACAGGCTGGTTCGGCATGCTGAACCAGACGGGCACCGTCCCGGTGTTGCGAAGGCTCACTTGCAGGGTGATGGGGAGATCGGGGTTGGTTGTGTAGAACGTTTTGTCGTAAAAACGAATTGAAAATTGAAGGGCCGAGGTGCTTCCTGCAAAGGCTCCTGAGGCTAAAAGGCAGAAAACGACCGTAGCAAGGAATCGTTTCAAGGGTGTCACCTCCCATGACTTTGATTCCATTGTCGGAAGATACCATGATTACCTTACTAGCGAATGCGATTTCGCAGTCTTTGAAAAAAGACCAAGAGTTTCAAAAACTGCTCGATGCGTGGAAACGCGATCGTTTGCCCCTCGAGATCGAGGGGCTGCAGGGCTTTTTTCAGGCTTTTCTTGTCAGCCAGCTTCACCAAGCTTCAATGGGGACTTTTTTTCTCGTCGCTCCCACCGAGGCCGATGCCGAGGTGTGGGCCGCCGACCTGGAGGCCCTAGGCGTCGAGGTCGAGGTTTTTCCCTGGTGGGGAACCCTGCTTTATCAGGGAATCAGCGCCCAGGCCAGCATCTTCGGCGAACGCTCCCGGCTTTTATCCCTTCTCGCCCGCGGAAAAATCAAGGTTTTGGTTCTTTCGCTCAGGAGCTTGCTTTTCCCGGTGCCGCCTCCTGAATCCTGGAAACCGCTTTTAGCGACTTTTCGCAAGGGCAACACGATCCAGGTCCAAAAAACTGCCGAGCGTCTTGTCAAAATGGGCTACCTGCGCGTTCCCAGGGTCACGGTCCCCGGAGAATTTGCCCTTCGCGGCGAGGTTCTTGACATCTACCTTCCCGGTGACGAGTCTGCCGTTCGTCTTGTTTTTGGTTTTGACACCATCGAAGAACTCCGCCGCTTTCATCCTGTGACCCAAGCCTCGATCGCGGTACTCGACGAATTGGTCGTCTACCCCGCCCGGGAAGTTATCTGGGAACAAGACAACCTGGCGAACCTGGAAGTCTGGGCCCAAC
>JABEVL010000150.1 GCA_013043995.1 Spirochaetales bacterium
ATCCGGGATTCAAACATCTTTTCGTGGATGAGCGTGGTGCCTTCGGTTTGGGTGGCAACAACGGTCATGATCGAAAGAATATCGGGAGGAAAGCCCGGCCAGGGAGCGTCGTCAATTTTGGGGATCTGACCGCCCAAATCGGACACGACTTTCATGGGTTGACCTGCCGGAACACGAATCGTACTCCCTTCGACTTCCCAGTGGATTCCGAGTTTGGCGTAACCGAGCTTGACCATGCGCAGGTGCTGGGGGCCTGCGTCATCGATTTCGAGTTCACTCCGCGTGGCGGCGGCCAGGCCGATGAGCGAACCGACTTCCATAAAGTCGGTTCCGATGCGGAATTCGGCACCGTGGAGTTTTTTGACGCCGTCGATGAACAGGATGTTGGAACCGATGCCGCTGATCTTGGCACCCATCGCATTCAGCAGGTTGCAAAGGTCCTGGATGTGGGGTTCGCTGGCGGCGTTTTGGATGATAGTTTTGCCTTCGGCGAGGACCGCCGCCATCAAGGCGTTTTCGGTACCTGTGACCGAGGCTTCGTCAAGAAAAAGGTCTTGGCCGACGAGCTTGTTGGCTGTCAGGGTATAAACGGTGTCCACTTCAAACCTGGCTCCGAGCTCTGAAAGGGCCAGAAAGTGGGTATCGAGGCGCCGCCTCCCGATCACATCCCCGCCGGGCGGGGGTAAAACGACGCGTCCGACACGCGCCAGCATCGGGCCGGCAAAGAGAATGGACGCCCTGACCTTTTTTGCCGATTCCACGGGAATTTCGTGGGTCAAAATGTTGTGCATGGTGACTTCAAACACGTTGGGTTCGCGGCGAACCACCGTTCCGCCGAGTTGTTTCAGGATGTCGAGCATGACAAGGATGTCTTCAATTTCAGGAACGTTGGTCAGCCTGATGGTTTCGTCGGTCAAAAGACACGCCGCGACACAAGGAAGTGCCGCGTTCTTGTTTCCGTTGGCGCGGATGCGCCCGCGTAGAGGGTGACCCCCCTCGATGACGTATTTGTGCATGCCGCATTATGGACATCCCCCGATCGGCTGTCAATTCCGCAGTTTTTTCCGCTGACTGCTGGAAGAAAGACCGGATAAAGGCTATAAAAGGCCATTATGGTCGTTCAGAAGTTCGGTGGCAGTTCGGTGGAAGACGCCGCAAAGATGCGTGAAGTCGCCCGGATCGCCTTAGCCCACCGCCGCGAGGGCAAAATCGCGGTTGTCCTTTCGGCGATGCGGGGGTGCACAGACCTTTTGCTGATCGCGGCCAAGGATGCCGAAGCCGGAAATTCAGCTTACCGCCAGGCCTTGGACGTTTTTGACAGACGGCACCTCGAAGCCGCGCAAGCTTTGACCGAGGGCAGCGTCCGCGACGCCCTGATCGAACAGTTGAAAAGCGTCCTGTCAGATTTACGTGATATCCTGCACGGCGTGGAGCTGGTCAAGGAGTGCTCCAAAAGGACCCTCGATCTGGTGGCGGGTTTTGGCGAACGCCTGAGCTGTCTTTTGATGACGGGTCATTTGCGTTCGTTGGGCTTTGAGGCGGAGTACATCGACGCCAGCAAAGGCTTCATTTGCACCAACGACGATCACGGCAACGCCCTTGTCGATTTTGAGGTGACCTATAGGCAGGTGTCCGAACGTCTGGAAGCTCTTTCCGGGATCGCCGTCATTACGGGTTTTATTGCGTCGACCCCCCAGGGCCGCCCTACAACCTTGGGCCGCAACGGGAGTGATTTTACCGCCTCGCTCGTGGGGGCGGCCATTCGTGCCGAGGCCGTCGAAATCTGGAAAGACGTGGACGGTGTCCTGACCGCCGACCCCAGGTTCGTGAAGGATGTCGAGGTTCTTGAAGAGATCTCGATGGAAGAGGCGATGGAACTTTCGTACTTTGGCGCCAAGGTGATTCATCCCTCCACGATGGTGCCCCTTTTGGAGCGGGGAATTCCCCTGCGCATCAAAAACACCCTGCGCCCCGAAGTTCCCGGCACCCTGATTACCCAGAGCCCCAAACCTCACAATAAGCCCATTACAGGCATCGCCAGCATCAGTGACGTTGCCCTGATCAACATCGAGGGGAGCGGAATGATCGGTATTCCGGGCTTTGCCAGCAGGGTTTTTCTTGCTCTTTCCCGGGTAAAGGTCAACGTGATCATGATCTCTCAAGCCTCTTCTGAACATTCAATCTGCATCGTGACGCGAAAGTCCGAAGCACGGGAAGCCCTGAAAGCTCTGCGCGAAGAACTGAAATTTGAACAGGAGAGCCGCCAAATTAAGGACTGCGAACTGATTCAGGATCTTGAAATCATCGCGGTGATCGGCGAAAACATGAGGGGAAGACCCGGCATCACGGGAAAACTTTTCAATGCATTGGGCGAAGAGAATATCAACGTTTTGGCGATCGCCCAGGGTTCCTCGGAACGTAATATCTCGTTTGTGATCGAAAGTAAGGACCGGGAACGGGCCCTCAACACCGTTCATCGGGCCTTTTTGGGTTGAAGGAGCGCAAAGATGAAATACGTCAGCACCCGGAATCCTTCCTTGAAGGTCGATTTTCAGGAAGCTCTATTCCAGGGTTTGGCCGGTGATGGCGGGCTGTTTATTCCTGAAGAAGACCTGAAGCTCCAGCAACATTTTCGTGCTTTTGACAAACACACCTCGTTTCAGGAAATTGCCACCCTGGTCAGCGCCTACCTCTTAAAGGGCGAGGTCGACGCCGGCGGGGTCCAAAGGATCGTCAAAAACGCCTTTCCGTTCCAACCCCGCTTGGTGAGTACCGGGGAAGGCCTTTCTGTTCTGGAACTCTTCCACGGTCCTTCGAGCGCGTTTAAAGACTTCGGTGCCAGTTTTTTGGCCGCCGCGATGGAAGAGTTTTTGCAATCTTCGGACCGGCGTGCCGTGATCCTGACGGCCACGAGCGGCGACACGGGGAGTGCCGTTGCCCAGGCTTTTCACAACAAAAAGAACGTTGACGTGGTGATTCTCTACCCGTCGGGCCGCGTCAGCCCACTCCAGGAAAAACAACTGACCACCCTGGGCGGAAACGTTCTGGCCCTGGAAGTCGAAGGTTCTTTTGACGACTGTCAACGCTTGGTCAAATCCGCCTTTTTGGATTCAGACCTTCGCAAGGCCCTGCCTTTAACGAGTGCCAACTCCATCAGCCTGGGCCGCCTGATCCCCCAGTCCTTTTATTACATCTGGGCCTTTGCCCAATTCAAGGAATCCCTGGAAGAAGAGCTGTTCTTTTGTGTTCCCAGCGGCAACTTCGGCAACCTGACCGCCGGAGTCTGGGCCTGGAAATGGGGCCTTCCCGTGACAGGATTTATCGCCGCAACCAACGCTAACGACGTGGTTCCCCGTTACCTTGAAACAGGGAATTATCAGCCCAAGCCGTCCGTTGCCACCTATTCCAACGCTATGGACGTGGGGTCGCCCTCAAACTTTGAGCGTCTGGAAGTCGTTTTTCAAAAAAACTGGAACCTCATGAGGACGATGATCTTTGGAGAAGTGGTCAACGACGCCCAGACCCTTGAAACGATCCGAAGGGTTTACCAGGATCACAAGATGTTCCTGTGTCCGCACACGGCCGTGGGGTACAAGGCTGCCGAGCTTTTCCGTCAGCGGAACCGGCTTGACCACGCGCAGATCTGCGTTTTGGGAACGGCTCATCCGGCGAAGTTCCTGGACGTCGTCGAGCTGGCCACGGGCAAAGGTCCGGAGCTACCGCCCAACCTGGCCCTGGCTGCTTCAAAAGAAAAACATTCCGTCGTGATGAAGCCTGCTTTAGAGGATCTTTCAAAAGTCCTCTTGGAACGCTTTGCCTGATGTGCTACGGTGGGGGTCTCTTGTGCAAGAGACCCCAAAAAAGGAGTTCCCTGTGAACCGACTTGCTCGCCTTTTTGCCCTATTTTTTGTGGCAGGTTTTTTGGCGTCCTGCGGGACCGCAACTCACCTGTTCCCCGTTTTCCAGAAGGGAAAATTCGGCTACGCCGATCTTCACGGCAAGATCGTTATTCCGCCCAAGTACGAAACTTGCGGGTATTTTTCGGAAGGTCTTGCCCCTGTCGTTTTTAACGGCAAGACGGGCTACATCAATCCCGCGGGAAAAGAGGTGATTGCCCCTCAATTCACCAACGGGGGGCGTTTTAGCGAAGGTCTGGCCTACGTCATGAAAGATGGCAAGGTCGGCTTTATCGATAAAGAAGGCAAACTTGTGATTCCCTACGCCTGGGACTACGCCCGAGACTTTCACGAAGGCCGTGCCATCGTGGTGCAGGGGGGAAAATTCGGTTTCATTGACAAGTCAGGAAAGGTTATCGTCCAGCCCATCTATGACTTCGCCTCGCAGTACTCAGAAGGTTTGGCCCTTGTCGTACGCGATAACTTGGGCGGTTTCCTCGACCTTTCGGGCAAGGTTGTCATCCCGCTCAAGTACAACTCCGTGAGTTCCTTTTCTGAAGGACTAGCCTTGGTCGGGGAGGGGCAGAAGGTTTTCTTTATCGACAAAAATCAGAAACAACCCTTTGCGTCCACCTTTGCCTATGCGGAACCCTTTTCGGAAGGTCTGGCCCTCGTCGGCATCGGGAGCAAGGTCGGTTTCATCAATAAAAAGGGGGAACAGGTGATTCCTCCGGTCTACGATTACGCCAAGAGCTTTTCAGACGGGATGGCCGTTGTCCTTCAGAACAACAAGGTGGGCTTTATCAACAAGAAGGGAGAAATGGTGATTCAGCCCCAGTTTGACACGGCCCAGGACTTTAAAGACGGCTTGGCCCTGGTCGCCGAAGGCGACATGGTCAGCTACATCGATACTCAGGGCAAGAAAGTCTGGTCCAATTCGCAAACTGAAATGCCGGGGTTTGCCGAACCCGTTGAAC
>JABEVL010000151.1 GCA_013043995.1 Spirochaetales bacterium
AAATTATACCCTCCCGTGCTGCTGTAAGCATTCCAGTCGCGGTCGGTCATGGTCCCCGAAAAAAACGGGACAAACCCCTCGACCTTGACCCGGGTGTCGAGCCAAGGAAGCCAAAGGACCTTCATCCCGGCCCCCAAGCCGGCCGAAAAGGGAACCGGCCAGTAAAGTTCGCTCAAAACCGTAGTGGAGGCAGAATTGACGTAGAGAATCTCGCGAATTTCTCCCATCGTAAAAGCTGTCCAGGTCGACCAGGAAAAACGGGGAAAGGAGGGTGGCGTTTGGGGCGGTGACGCTTGAGGGGGTGATTTGGAAAGAAGAGGTAAGGCTTCGAGGGAACCTGCCGTCAGCAAAACGAGGATAAAAGACATAAAAGGAAACCCGAGACGCTTCATCAACAATCTCCGTGAATACTTCTAGGCAAAGAAATCCGCCCGACTTTATCCAGTATATCCCAGAAAAGTCCTTCAGCCTGCGGTCGTTACGGAACCAGAAGCTGAAGCATCCTGAAAAATAAAAAAAACCCACTCCTAAGAGCGGGTTGAACTCAATTCCTTAAAAGGAAATTACCAGCGGTTGTTGTCGCGGGCGGGTTTTTCGTTGGCTTCGTTGACACGAAGTTGGCGACCGTCGAGCTCGCGGGAGTTCAGTCCAGCGATGGCGGCTGTAGCGGATTGGTCGGTCGCCATTTCGACGAAACCGAAACCTTTCGAGCTGCCGGTGTAACGGTCGACGATCACGTTGACCGAGGCGACTTCACCGTACTGGGAGAAGGCGTTGCGAAGACTGTCTTCGGTGGTGTGGTAGCTCAGGTTACCGACGTAAATTTTTTTGGCCATGATAGGCTCCTTGCTTGCGGAATGAACCGCGTTGGGTTGCGCTTATCGACGATAAGCCCTTTTCCATCTCTCGGGGCTTAGCGAACGAAGCGAACTTGCGTCTCAGGAACCGTGCCGAACGGAAGGGAAAAGAAGAATCTCTATTTTTTTTATCGAGAAACTAGAAATAGCTTAGTTAAGTATTCAGCAAAGGTCAAGGGGTAAGGCGTCCTTCGGCGTCTAATTTCCAATATGGATTGAAAGCAACTTCAAAAAGGTGGCCCGAAGGGGTCGTAAAGTAGCCGTTAAAGCCCCCCCAGGAAGTTTTTTGGGCACGGCGGACCAACCGGGCACCGTAGTGAACGGCTAAAAGAAGGCGTTTTTCGACCTCTTTTTCGCTGGGAACGTTGATGGAAATGGTAATCCCAGAAAACCCAGTTCCTTGGGGCTCAAGGCCAGCGTCGTCGGCCAAAGACTCACGGGGGTGTAAGGCTAACGCATAACCGTCAAAATCGTAGACGACAAGATCACCCTGGCTCCGGGGCGAAGGAACCCAGCCGAAGACTTCGTGCCAAAAGGCCGTTTCACTGGTCAGGTCGTCGACACCCAGGGTAAATAGAACGGGACGAGGAATCATGGGGACATTCTAAAGGAATCAGGGATGAAGAGAAAGCACCGTACTGAAATCCTGGAAAAATTCAGTTCCCCGCGCCGAAAAAACGCGACTTTTGGATTTCCATCCGCGGTTCGGCGGCAACCAGCCTCTCCCAATCTTCCTGAGCCCTGGCGGTCTGGCCCTGTTTTTGCTCCGCCTGGATGATCGAAGTCCTGACGTAAAGGGGGAGCCACGAGGGTTGAACGGAGTTTGGGGACTGAGCGAGGCTCAGAGCCTGTTTCCAGCAGAAAAGCGCCTGTTGAGCCGACCCGCCAAAGAGGGCGGGCGTGTAATAATCGATGTCCCCCGCGTCTGTCCAGGCCAGAACCAGCCCAGGGTCGCGCTGTACGGCCAGGTGCGCATCGTCCCAGACTTTTTTCCCGGCGAAAGGAGCGATCCAAGGCGTGAGGCGGATCTGAAGTCCCCCCAGGGCCGCACTGAGAGCAAGAAGTTCCGCAGAATCGGGGGTGAGAGCTGCCAGCTGGCCCAGGTGGGTATGTGCGGTGTCGAGGATGTGTTGGGCCAACGAGGTGTTGCCTTGTTCTATGGCCAGCCCCGCACCCCCGAACTCAGCGGAAAGACGATCGGCGAGCTGGCGGGGTGTTGGGTCGGCTGGCAGCGGAGTTGCCAGGGCGTTCGACCAGGCCGTGAGGTCACTGGTGACAAACCAGTCGTACCAAGAGTCGGCCGGAAGAACGCTTGAAATCAAAAGTAAGACTAGACAAGCGAGGGGGCGGTGCCGAGGGCGGTCAAACTTGACGCGAATCACGGTGCGGGCTAGGATCGGGGGCATGAAGCGTTTCATCAGCATTTTAATCGTCCTTCTTGCGGCGGGAAGCGGTGTCCTTCTCACCTCGTTCGGTTTTTCCGACCTGACCTACCAGCAGCCCAAGGTCACCTACGTTCGTCTGGATGTCAAAAAGGTCACCTACGAAAACACCCGTGTTGATTTTGTTTATTCTGTTGAAAATCCCAACCTCATCGGCCTGAGCGGCATCAAGGTGGACTACCAGCTTTACCTGGGGCAAAAGAACGACCCGAGCGCCCAGGAGCCACCGACGGCCGCCGGAAAAGACGTGACCTTCAGCATCGGAGCCCGGACGACCAGTCCATTTGTTTTGCCCATGACGATCAACTATGTGGGTTTTTTCCATTCTGCAGGAAAACTGACTCAGATCATCCTGTCGGGACAAAAGACGGTTCCCTTCGTCCTCAAAACGGTGTTTCACCTCGAACTGGCGTTCTTGAAGTTTTCGATCCCGGTGACGGTTCATGGCGAACTCCCTCTTCCGCAGGTTGCGGCCCCTACGAGCCTGCCTTCAGTTTCAAGTCTTCACTTTTAGGCTCGAGGCTAGCCGCCAAGACCGGCTAGCCAAGCTAGAATTTCTTGGCGTTCTTCGGTTCGGACGGCCTGCCGTTGCTGGTTGAGCCACTCCAAAAGCTCACCCCGCGTCGCCTCACTGAGTTCTGCGAAACCCCTTTTGCTTTCGGGGTGTCCGGGGCGCCGGGACCAAAAATCGTCGATCCATTGTTCCATGCGCTTGTCCATGGCCGGAGAACGTTCAATAAAGTGTCCAAGTTCGCGGCCCTCGGCGTTCAACACGATGTAAATCGGGATGTGAACCTCGCCACTGCGGTGAGGGTAAAGCAGACCCAAGTCGGTGTTGTGGGGATTTTTTTCAAGGATCGAAAGGCTGAGCACTCCGGCTTGTTCGAGTCGGGCAAAAATAGGCAGGTTGGCGACAACGTCGCCGCACCAGTCGTGAACTAGGGCCAGAACCTTGAAGGGTTTCAGCGGATGGGAAAAGACTTGAAGCTCGGCGGGGAGAATTTTGTGGGCCTGAAAGTTGGCTTCGATCGTCGCCCGGTTGACTTTCATGAGTTCAAGAAAACCTGTCCAGCTGAGGGCTTCTGAGAAGGCACGTTCAAGGCGTTGTTGGGGTATGGGCATAGCTTGAAGTTAGCAGTGGCAAGGTGAGGAGTCAAATTCTGGCTCCTCACCGAGAAAACTCAGGTTGATGCTTTCAAGATTTTTTCCACTTCGTTTTTCAGTTCCTGGGCCGTGACGTCGGCTTCCAGGGTTGCCCGCAGAGAGTGGTCCGGCCCCATAATCCAGAACGGCGTCGAGTGGGTGACTTCGTAGCCGCCGCCGAATTTTTTTGAAATCTGGTCAGCTAACTGAAGGGCTTGTGGGTCCAGGCCGTCAGAGGGTTTGGGCCCCGTCTTTACGGGCATGGTCAACCCCAGAGCTTCGGCGTTTTTGTCGGTCTCGGCTTCGTCGGCGGCGCTGGACTGGGCCACGACGATTTTAAAAGCTTTCCAGACGGGCTGGATCTGGGCCAGGCTGCCCGTCAAAAACGACCATCGCCCGTCCATGCCCAGCTCGTGTGTGTAGGCCGAAAGGACAGCCGGGGTGTCGCGCACGGGGTCGGTCGAAACCAAGACGATCCGAACCAGCCGATTCTGCGGGCCTAAAAGTTGATAAAGCTGTTGAAGTTTGATGGCCAGAAAAGGGCAGGTGTCGGTGCAGTGGGTGTAAAGGAAGGAAACGACGGTGACCTTGGCCTGGCCGTCAAAAAGAGACTCGGGTTTTCCAGACTGGTTGACCAAAGTAAAATTGCCGGGAACGAATTGCCCCGCTGAAAATTCCGTGACCGTGCCCGAGGACTTCTGTCCGAACGTGTCGAGCGACGAGGGGGCGTCCTGACGAGCATTGCAACCGTCAAGCAGGCTCAGTAAAAGGAAGGAACTCATCGTAATCAGGAAAATATTTTTCAAAACAA
>JABEVL010000152.1 GCA_013043995.1 Spirochaetales bacterium
AAACTGTATACGTCGGAACAGAACTGGTGGAAGGATAGAGAAAGGATGACCAAGTGGAAGAGTTGCTCAATTGTCCCTGCGGGATGTTGAGCTCAGCGCCTTGAATATTTTGAATGATATCGAGACCGATCTTGGCGCCTGGAAGGAACGAAGGATCGCTAAAAGAATAAGACCAGGTTCCGGCATTACTCGTCATGGCTTGAGCGGCCAAAACCAAACCCAGCCCATTGCCCTGTGTGACGTATAAAGTTGCAGATGAAATTGCCGTCGAGGGTGTAAACGAGACTGTGAGGGCCTCGCCGGACATGCCTGACAAGACTACATCCCCGTTCGCTCCCGTCAGGGTGACGGAAGTCGGTACGGCAGCGCGATTTGATGCAAAGAGACCCGGTTGAATGCTCGTTGGCGAAGAACAGCCAACAAGAAAAGAAACCAGAACGGCCGCAGCCATTCGCCAAACGTTCTTTTTCATAAATACTCCTCGTGGATTTTTCCGGTCCCAAGACCAGGAAGAAAAATCCTACACCCTGATTTTCAATCCAACCTCTCAGCGAATGTAAGGAATTATCAAAAGAACGCTTTAAGCTTGTCGTTTCATGGTGAACGCGGACTACGGGCTTGAAGGAGAGCGGGCCGCCAAAATTCAAGCGAACAAGGGGATAGACAGCTCCGAATTCCGTAGTCACCTAGAACAGGAAGAACCCCCTACTTTTCGAAAAGGATCCCGAGCGGAGACGCTTTTCTAAAGCTTTGTGGAGCTAATTCTGTAGCTTGGTGAAAGATCCGGTAAAACGAAGGTAAGCTCTGAAAGCCGCTGTCAAAACAGACTTCTGTAATGTCTGAATCATTTTCGATGAGCCGCCTTTTTGCGTGCTGCACCCGCAAGGCGTTCAAATATTCTCGAAACGATTGACCCACGGCGCTCAGAAAAATGCGGCTGGCCGCCGAGTTGCTGACACCCAAAAATTGGGCAACATCCGCAAGTTCCAGGGGCTCCCTGTAATGCTCTTCCATGAAAAGTATCAAGTGCCGTTTGGTTCTAAAGTCCAGGGAGGATTTAAACCAAGGGTCTGAAGCGCGTTGCTCCTGGTAGTAGCGTACTAAAAAACTGCAAATCAAAATGACGTAGCTTCTCACGGCACTCTTGTAGCCGGCTTGTTTTTCCGTGAGTTCGTGATGAACGGATTTAACCAAAAGGCCGAGCTTTTCTGCCGAAGGTGATTCTGCGGCAATGCAGTTGGTGAATTTACCAGGGAGATAAGCAAACGGCTTGAGCAAGTTATCGTCTTCGTGCAACAAAAGTGAAGGATCAAAGTTGAGTATGATCATTTCACAGGGCGAACCCCTCTCAGATCGAGCAATATGCGGTTCATGGTTGTTCACAACGAAAATATCGCCTACTTTCGCAGAAAAAATCTTTTCTGAAAAATAGTAAGTTCCTTGACCTTGAACACAAAGAGCCACCTCAAGTGTCTCATGGTAATGAAGCTTCTCTTTGGCAAGCCCAGGACGGAGAAGATGGGAACTTACAGGTAAATCGTGTTCGTGATCAACTTTGACTTTCATATCATCAGGTATATTCAGCAGGATAATAAATCCATAGAACACCCATAATTTTATGCTGTCAACAATTGATTAGCCTAACACTTAGTGTTTACGGAAACACCTATAATTTCTCCAATAAAATTGTTTTCGTTTACATTTCATCTCGCAAAGCTGAACTCCTTACCCACGAGCTTTGGACAAAAAGTGAGCCTTGAGATTATGTCGTGTTAAAAAAGAAATCGACAGGACTTTCGTGGTTGCACACCTTCGCCCATTGATCGCGTGATCGTGCGAGCAGCTCCCACGTTTTGCAACGATTGGGTTACTGAAGCCACAGACCAGCGATCGAGTTTGTTCCTAGCCCTGCGGTTGCAGGGGAAGAGAATGTGCACCAGGTCGCCCCCGAATCCACGGAGATAGCAAGGCCTTCGTTGGTACCGCAAAGAATGGTCGTTGCCGAAGGAAGCAAGATGGTGTCGACAACTAACGCAGTTGTATTACCGAACTGCGAGTTATTCAAAATGTTTTTCCATGTTCCCGCAGAATCAACATTCAAGCCAGAGGTGCTGGCTCCTAATTGCCCATCAGCGTACAGGGTCGTCCCGCTCACCGCCAATGCTAATGAGCCTATCGGGGAACCTTGCATTGGCGACCAGGAGCTTCCATTGTTGCTTGAATCGTAAATACTCTTGTCGGTTCCCACGTAGACCTGGGCTGACGAAGAACCAGGAAGAACAAAGACACAGTTAAGGGTATTTAGGTTGTAGGTTGTGGTGTTGAGGAGCGTGCTCCAAGACCCATTGAAACCTTTCAAATAATTCCCGCCATCAATCGCGTAAACCCACTGAGTTGATCCGACCGTGGCAGCAAAAACATCATCCGCTTGGGCCGTTAAGCCTGAATAGGTGGACCAGCTCGACCCAGCGGAATAAGCAACGCCAGCATTTACCCCAAGATAAAACTTGCCCTGATAAGTAAAAAGGTTCTAGGTTGAAGATGAAATGCTCTATGTGGCCCAAGTA
>JABEVL010000153.1 GCA_013043995.1 Spirochaetales bacterium
CATGACGACCTTGTCCCCTTTTTTTTCAAAATAAACCCCGTTCATAAAAAACCTTGTTTCATCGTCAGAAACCGAAAAAATTGTCTGGTTGATCATTTCAAGAACGTCGGCTTGAGGAAGTTCAAACCAATCAAGGTCCTCTGGAACGTTAGGTTCAGGAAACTTGTCGCTGGAAATGCTTTTCAACTGAAAGTCGATCGTCGTTCCAACGGGTTTGATATAAAGTTTACCGTTTTTTAGTTCAAATTCGATTTCCCGATCCGGTAAAGAACGAAGAACTCCAAGAAGCTTTTCGCAAAAAATCGTCGTTACCCCGTCTTCGGCGATACGTGCAGGGAGTTTCGTCTCAAAGGTAACTTTTGAATCCGTAGCTTTGATCGTCAAAAAACCATCTTTTGCGTCCAGAAGGACGTTGCTCAGAATCGACATGGCATTTTTTACCGAAATGATTTCTTGAGCGATGGATATTTCCTTAAGGAGGGTGTTCCTTTCTAAGGTGAATTTCATTTTTAGACTCCTTCTTCTATTTCTTATAACAAGTAGTAGTATTAGTAGTAGGCTCGGTGAATTTGTGGATAACGGAACATCTTCTTTCTTTGAACAAAGTTAAAGACGACAAAGGTTGTGGGTTTCTTTCCCCCTTTTTTCCACATTTCCCCGGGTCAACGGTTTTATACAGAAATTTCCACAAGAATATAACAGAAACCCCCCAGGCTTTTCTACCTCGTTCAAGAATTACTAGCTCTTTCTCGAACGATCCTTTGCAGGTTTTGGATGACAGCGTCAAAACTTGGTTCTGTTTTAAGTTTATCAGCGATCTTTTGAACGGCGTGCATGACCGTTGTGTGATCGCGCCCGCCAAATTCTGTTCCAACCTCAGTGGTAGAAAACTCAGTCATTTCTCGGATGATGTACATCGCCACCTGCCGCGGAAGGGTGATCGCTTGCGTTCTTTTTTTGCCCTTCAGGTCTTGAACGCTCAGTTTGTAGAACTCCGCCACGACTTTTTGGACGAGGTCAATGGGGATGCTCTGCTGGACGGGACCCGCAAAAATATTCTTCAAAAGATTTTGAGCAATTTCTAAGGTCACTTCTGAGTTTATTATTTCAGCGTACGCAGTCACCTGATTCATCGCTGCTTGTAAATCGCGCACGTTCGTTGTGATTTTTCTTGCGATGATTTCAAGAACATCATCAGGGATTTTGATGTTCTTCTGTTCTGCTTTTTTCTTGAGGATGACAAAACGGGTTTCCCAGGACGGAATTTGAAGATCGGCGTTGACACCCAAGGTGAGGCGGCTTAAAAGCCGGCCTGCAAAATCCTTGAGCTCTTGAGGAGGTCGATCGCAGGTAAAAACGAGTTGTTTCCGTGCCTGGTATAAAGCGTTAAAGGTATTAAATAATTCTTCTTGCGTTTCTTTTTTATTTTCTAGGTCGTGGATGTCGTCCAAAAGAAGGGCGTCCACGTTGCGATACTTGTTTTTGAACTGGCTTTGCGTTTTGTTTTGAATCGAGGCAAAAAATTCCATCATAAAACTCTCGGATGGGATGTAAATGATGTTGGCCTTGGGGTTGTTGACGTAGATGGCATTTCCAATGGCTTGCATAAGGTGAGTTTTTCCCAGACCGACACCGCCGTAAAGCATCAGCGGGTTATAATTAAGTCCGGGATCTTTAGAAATCGCCAAGGCGCAGTTATAGGCGAATTCGTTGTTGCCACCGACGATGAAATTGGAAAAGGTGTAGTCAGGATTTAGAAGAACATGGTTTTTTTTGGGAGTGGCCTTAATGTCGCTGGAGTTTTGAGCCGGCTTTTGGACTTCTTTTTCAGTAAGGGGTTCGTTTTCTTTTTTTGTTTCGGTCCGCGTTTCTTTGGGCCGAACCTTAAAGTTGATGTCGATATCGTGCCCGGTAAGCTCTTTGAGCGTAGATTTAATCTGGGCCTCGAATTTGACCTTGAGCCGATCACGGAAAAAAGTAGAAGGAACGTATACCGTCAAATTGTTTTCCGTGCCGTAATCGACAGTAAGTTCGGAAAAGTAGAGCTGAAATTCCGAGGCGTCAGTAGATGATTTTATCAGGGAAAGGGTTTCATTCCAGAATTCTGTCAGATGCATTCTTGCCTCGGAGAGATTTTAACAGGTTATCCACAGATGGGGTAGCCGGAATCGTAACGCAGAGCGAAGATAATTGCAAATAAATCCTTAACAGAAATTCCCTATTTCTCGAAAATTATGTTTGTAAAGTGTTATATAGTATAGAAATATTTATCTAAGAAAATCAATGTTTAAATTCCAGGGCCAAGACGTTAAAATTGGGAGGATCTTCCGGGCCTTTTCAACAGAAAACGAGGGTCCTTGCAGAATTTATCCACAGATTATGCACCGACAGATGCTTTGTATATTATAAGAGGAACACTCGCCAATCTTTACTTTTTCTTCTCAACCCCCTATAATCCCCGAACTTATGAACGAAAATTATTCCGCTGATCAGATCCAAATCCTACGGGGTTTGGAAGCTGTCCGTATGCGTCCAGGGATGTACATCGGCTCGACTGGGCCGGACGGACTCCATCACCTGGTCTACGAAGTTGTTGACAACAGTATTGACGAAGCCCTTGCAGGTTTCTGTACCGAGGTTCTGGTCACGATTGAAGAAGGTGACGTGATTCGGGTCGAAGACAACGGCCGGGGTATTCCTGTCGACATCCACCACGAAGAGGGAGTCAGTGCTCTTCAAATTGTTATGACCCAGCTGCACGCAGGTGGAAAGTTTGATAAAAACTCCTACAAAGTATCGGGCGGGCTTCATGGTGTGGGCGTTTCGGTTGTCAACGCGCTTTCGGTTTGGTTGGAAGTCGTCGTTCAACGCGATGGTCACGTTTGGTTTCAAAAATACAAGGCAGGTGATCCTGTTGCTCCTGTTGCCCAGGTCGGTGATTCTGTTAAACGTGGCACGACGGTAAAATTCAAAGCCGACCCCGAAATCTTTAAGGAAACAACCTCGTACAATTACGATGTTTTGGCCAAACGCCTTCGTGAGTTGGCCTTTCTGAACAAGGGAGTCAAAATTGTTCTTACGGACGCAAGGGAGCTTCCCGAAAGGACGCAGGAGTTTTTCTTTGAAGGCGGGGTGAAATCTTTCGTTGAATACCTCAACACCAATAAAAACAAACTCCATGATGAAGTGATCTATTTTGAAAAAGAGAAAGACGATGTTGTTGTCGAGGTTGCCGTCGAATGGAACGACACTTACCTGGAAAATATCTACTGCTTCGCCAACAACATCAACACGCGAGACGGTGGGACGCACCTGATTGGTTTTAAATCGGCCTTGACGCGAACAATTAACGTTTTTCTGAGCAATTCTAAATATTCAAAGAAATTACCCGAACCCCTTTCCGGCGAGGATACCCGTGAAGGTTTGACGGCCGTGATCTCCGTCAAAGTTCCCAACCCTCAGTTTGAGGGTCAAACCAAGGGAAAATTGGGCAACTCTGAAGTCAAGGGTATCGTTGAGTCGGTTGTCAACGAAGAATTGCAAGACTACCTGGAAAAACACCCCCGCGAAACCGAAAAAATTCTTGAAAAATGCGTACTTGCCGCAAACGCCCGTGTTGCCGCCCGCAAAGCGCGTGAGAACGCAAGACGCAAGAACCCCTTCGAGTCCAACGGACTTCCCGGTAAGTTGGCCGATTGTGCGGAAAGGGATCCCGCCAAGTGCGAGGTTTACATCGTCGAGGGCGACTCGGCAGGCGGCTCCGCCAAGATGGGCCGCGACCGTAATTTTCAGGCGATTTTGCCGCTTTGGGGCAAGATGCTGAACGTGGAAAAAACCCGGGAAGACAAGGTCTTGACCAACGAAAAGCTCTTGCCCGTCATTCAAACGCTGGGAACCGGAGCCGGTGAAGTGTTTGACGTCAGCCGGTTGCGTTACCATAAGGTGATCATCATGGCGGATGCCGACGTCGACGGCTCCCATATCCGAACTCTTCTTCTGACATTCTTTTTTCGCTATATGCGTGAACTGCTCGAAAAAGGCTACGTTTACATCGCCATGCCGCCCTTGTACAAGGTGGCTCAAGGGAAGCAGGTCCGTTACGCGTACGACAACGCCGAACGGGACCGGATTTTAGCCGAAATGAACATTTCAGCTGAAAAAGCCAACATCCAGCGCTACAAGGGCTTGGGCGAAATGAACCCCGAGCAACTTTGGGAAACCACCATGAATCCCGAAACGCGCAACATCATTCAGGTTCATCTTGAAGACTACGTTGGGGCCGACCAGATCTTTACAACCCTGATGGGTGATCTTGTTCCCCCACGGCGCCAGTTTATCGAAGATAACGCTTTGTTTGTTTCAAATCTCGACATCTGATAGGAGACAACCGTGTCTGACCTCCCTGGAAAAGTTATCCCCGTCAACATTGAAGACGAGGTAAAAACCTCATACCTGAATTATGCCATGTCGGTTATCGTTTCGCGGGCTCTGCCCGACGTTCGGGACGGGCTCAAGCCGGTACACCGACGGATCTTATTTGCCATGCACGAAATGGGGCTGAGGGCCGACCGTTCGTACAAAAAAGCCGGCCGAATTGTCGGAGACGTCCTGGGGAAGTACCATCCCCACGGTGACCAATCCATCTACGATGCCTTGGTGCGTTTGGCTCAAGAGTTCAGCATGCGTTATCCCGTCGTTCACGGGCAAGGAAATTTCGGTTCTGTTGACGGCGATCCTCCGGCCGCCATGAGGTACACCGAAGCAAAAATGCACAGGATTGCTGAAGAAATCCTGAGGGATATTGAAAAAAACACGGTTGACTTCGGACCTAACTACGACGACTCCCTCGAAGAGCCTCTGGTCATGCCCACAGCTTTTCCCTACCTCCTGGCCAACGGATCAAGCGGGATTGCGGTTGGAATGGCAACCAACATGGCTCCCCACAACCTGCGCGAAATTTGTGCGGCACTTGTCGCCTTGATCGATAACCCGGACGCAACGATTGAAGAACTCATGCAGCACATCAAGGGACCCGACTTTCCGACCGCTGCTATTATCTATGGGCGTTCAGGGATTTATTCTGCCTTTAAAACAGGGCGCGGGCAAGTATTGGTGCGTTCACGTTACGATATTGAAGAGTCGCGCACGGGAAAGCAGTCCATAATTGTTACCGAGCTTCCCTATCAGGTGAACAAGGCCCAGCTGATCGAGCACATCGCCGACTTGGTGCGGGATAAAAAGCTGGAAGGGATCTCAGACCTGAGAGATGAGTCGGACCGTCGCGGTATCCGGATGGTCATTGAAATCAAGAAGGGCTTTGACCCCCAGGTGATTTTAAACTTCTTGTTTAGCCATACAAACCTCCAGCAAACGTTTAACGTGAACAACCTTGCCCTTGTTCATGGGCGTCCCGAAGTTTTGGACCTGAAAAAAATTCTTTCAGCTTTTATCGAACACCGAAAAGAGGTGATCGTTCGCCGGACCCGCTTCGATCTGGACGCTGCTGAAAAACGGGCCCACATCCTTTTGGGTCTCAAAATAGCGCTCGACAATATCGACGAAGTCATTCGTATTATCAAAGAATCATCAAGCGTTCAGGATGCAAAAGATCGGTTGATGGTCCGGTTCGAGTTCAGCGAAGTTCAGGCCCAGGCGATTTTGGACATGCGGCTCCAGAAATTGACCAGTTTGGAAACTCAAAAGATCATTGATGAGCTGACAGAGGTGATGGCCCTCATTGAGTACTTAAAAGATCTTTTGGCCCACGATGAAAAGATCATGGGGGTGATCCAGGACGAAACAAGGACAATTTCCCAAAAATACGGCGACGACCGGCGAACAGAAATCATTGACGTTGAACTCGAGTCTGTTGACCTTGAAGACCTAATCCAAGAAGAAGACATGGTGGTCGTCTTGTCGACCGAAGGCTACCTTAAGAGGGTTCCTCTATCCGCCTACCGTTCCCAGGGCCGAGGCGGAAAAGGTTCCAACTCCGCCAATCTTAAAGAAGAAGACATCGTCCAGGACATCGTGGTCGCCAGCACACACGCCTATATTCTGATTATTTCTTCCCTTGGGAACGCCTATTGGGTTAAAACCTACCAGTTCCCGGAAGGCTCAAGGACGAGCCGGGGTAAACATATTCGGGCCCTGTTGCAGATGGAGGAAGGTGAGACCATCAAGGCAATTGTTCCTCTTGAAAAGTTTCAGGAGGACCGGTTCATTGTCATGGCGACACGCCGGGGCCAAGTCATCCGCATTAGCACCTGGGAGTTTCGTAATGCTAAGATGAAAGGGATTAACGGGGTAACTTTGAAAGAGGGCGACTCCTTGGTTTCAGCGACACTGACGAACGGTTCGAACGATCTTATGGTGATTACAAAAAACGGCTATGGCCTGAGGTACTCTGAAAGCTTTGTTCGTGCCACTGGGCGTAACTCCCAGGGTGTCATCGGTATTAGCCTAAGGGAAGAGGACGACGAGGTTGTTTCCATCCTGGCCATTCGACCAGAAGAACAAGTGCTGATGATTTCTGCTCGCGGATTTGGAAAACGGCTTGACTTTTCCACCCTCAATCCGCATGGGCGGGGTACGATGGGCCAGATCGTCTACAAAGACAACGGTAAAACGGGAAAATTGATAGGTGCGATCTCTGTCAGTCCAGAGTTTGACGTTGTCTGCATTACTTCGTCAGGAAAAACCTTGAAGTGCAACACCCAAGAAGTCTCCCAGCAGGGACGAACTTCCATGGGGGTTCGAATCCTCGACATTGATGAGTCTGATTCAGTAGTCGGTATCGCACGAGCGCTGAAAGATAGCGAGGAAGGAGCTGGCGTCGAGAATGTTGTCAAAGAGTAAATGTTTCACGTGAAACACTGAACCTGGATCCGCTCTTAGAGCGGAGGTCTAAAAGCCGAAGCGTTGTTTAAAGGAAAAAAGGGCCGCCTGGTAATCTTTTGCCAGTGCGGCCTTTTCTTTGTCCGGAAGAAAGCTGCCTCGGATTGCCGTAAGGTTGAGTTTGACAAGGTCGTCAAGAGAAAGGTCAAAGCACCTTATGGCGAGAAGATAGTCGTCGGTCAGGTCGGTGTTCTGAATATGAGGGTCGTCCGAGTTGAGCGTAACAGGAACGCCTTTGTGGAAGAGCTCGCCAAAGGGGTGAGTCTCGGTGTTGATCCAAGAACCCGTTTGCCGATTTGAAGTCAGGCACTGTTCAAGGATGATGTCATTATCAATCAAATACTTCTGCAGTTCCGGGTCCCGAGCCGTCGATGTGCCGTGGCCGATGCGGTTAGCGAAGAGCAACTTGACGGCGTCCCAAATTTGTGAAGAAGGACTAACTTCTCCTGCGTGAATTGTGGAGGGAAAACCGTCACTGTGGATCCTTTGAAACAGCTTTTGAAAACCGGCGGGCGGGTGGTGGGTTTCATCCCCGGCCAGGTCGTAGCCGCAAACGTCAGACGAAACATTTTTGATCTGCTCGTACATGGAAAGGAGATCGTCCTCGGTTTGCTTGCCGCGATTCAGGGTAATCAAGAAACGTATGCGGATCCCGTCTTCTTTGGCGGCTTTTTTTGCAGCGTCGATGATGGTTTTGGTAACTTCGGCACGGTCAAAGTTGTTGAAAAATGCGTAATGTTCGGGGTTAAAGCGGAGTTCAATATAAAAGATGCCATCCTGGGCAAGGGTTTTGACAGAGTGATAGGTGATGAAGGCGACGTCATCGAGGGAACGGTACCAATCGTTTCTGAATTTGCTCAAAAACAACAAGAAATTAGGTTCTCCATTGGCCGGAAACTGATTTTCTTCCTTAAATCTTGTTAAGGTGTCAGGTACGTCAAGACCGTTTTTTTTTGCCATCTCGTAAAGACGGTCCAAGGGATAGGTTCCCTCAAGGTGGCGGTGAAGCTCGATCTTGGGAAAATGCTTCAAAACTTCTTTATCCGAAAGCTTTTTATCCGCCATGCAAGGGTCCTTTAAGTTATCATCGGCGAAAAGTGCTTCAAACTAAAGTGTCTTTTCGCTATACTGCGGGAATGGGAAAAATTCTTGTCTTTGCTAATCAGAAGGGCGGAGTCGGAAAGACCACGACCGCGGCCACTCTTGGGGCATATCTGGCTCAACTGGGTAAAAAGGTCCTTCTGGTTGATTTTGATCCTCAGGGTAATTTAACTAGTTCTGGCGGTGCTGACAAATCGCGCCCGGGAATTTATGAAGTCATCACGGGGGCGCGATCGCTGGAAGAGGCGATTCAAGGGACGCAGGAGCCTGGCCTCAGTGTTCTTGGGAGCAACATCAATTTGTCCGGGGCTTCTGTGGAGTTAATCGGTCAAGACAAGCGGGAGTTTTTTCTTCAGAAAGCCCTGGAACCCGTCAAGTCTTCCTACGACTATATTTTTATTGATAGTCCGCCTTCGCTCGACTTGATCACGATCAACGGCCTTGTTGCTGCTGACGGTGTTTTTATCCCTTTGCAGTGCGAGTACTTTGCGATGGAAGGACTGTCGCAGTTGGTAAAAACGATCCAGGCTGTGCAAAAAAGTTTGAACCGGAACCTTGAGATCGCGGGAATTATTTTGACCATGTACGATTCGCGGACAAATCTTGCGCAGGATGTGGCGCGGGAGGCCGTGAAATACTTCAAGGATAAGGTTTTTCGTACGATCATTCCCCGCAATGTTCACTTGGGCGAAGCACCCTCGCATGGACTGACGATCAACCGTTATCGGCCGGGATCGCCGGGGGCCAAGGCGTACGAGAAGCTGGCCGAAGAGGTGGTACAACGTGTCTAAAGGACTTGGAAGAGGTTTTGGGGCTTTGTTGCCCGACGAAGATTCACCCACGGTTTTAGACCAGAACACAGCCGATGGTGTCAAAACCGTGGCACTTTCGCTCATTGAGGCTAACCCCGACCAGCCGCGAAAGGATTTTGACCCGGTTGCACTCGAAGAACTGGCGGCTTCGATCCGCGAAAAAGGAATCCTCCAACCTATTTTAGTCGAAGCGTTCGGTTCGTCGGGCTTTCGAATCATTGCAGGGGAGCGCCGTTATCGGGCTGCCAAACTTGCGGGGCTGACCGAAGTCCCTGTTCTTGTTCGGAGTTTCAGCGCCGAAGAGCGAATGGAAATTGCCCTGATCGAAAACGTTCAGCGCAGCGACCTGAATCCCGTGGAAGAAGCCCGAGCCTACCGTCAACTGATGGAAAGTTTTAATTTGACCCAGGAGATGGTGGCACAAAAGGTCGGTAAACAGCGCTCGACAGTTGCCAACGCCTTGCGGCTCTTGAAACTCTCGGATGAAATGCTCGACGACCTTGAAAAGGGTCTTTTTAGCCCCGGCCACGCCAGGACTTTGCTCGCTGTAGAAGATTTGGAGAAAAGAAAGCTTCTATATCAGAAAATTCGTGACGAGGGGTGGAGTGTCCGGGAGGCAGAGGCGTTTGTTTCGGGAAAACCCGTGGCAGAAAAATCCCCTGGTCCCAAGACCTCCCCAGGAGCAAACCCGAATAAGCAGTCGGGGGCCGAGTTGGCCTCCTGGGAGCAGAAGCTCATCGACGTTTTTGGCACTAAGGTTCGTATTAAAGGGGATCACCAAAAAGGGGTCGTGGAAATTTCCTATTTTTCCCTAGAAGACTTGGAGCGCATTCTAGGCGTGGCCCAAACCGAGTGGCAAACCTCGCCTTGACAAAGCTTGTTCAATTGTTTAGTCTCTGGGCGTCTAACTGGAGAGATGGTCGAGTGGTTTAAGGCTCCGGTCTTGAAAACCGGTGTAGGCGTAAGCCTACCGTGGGTTCGAATCCCACTCTCTCCGAGCAGTTGAATGGAGAGGTGCCAGAGTGGCCGAATGGGGCTCCCTGCTAAGGAGTTGTCCGGCTAAAACCGGACCGGAGGTTCGAATCCTCTCCTCTCCGGAGACTTTTTCTTGACGAAATGAGACCATAGCTCAGCTGGATAGAGCATTAGATTGCGGATCTAAAGGTCGGAGGTTCGAATCCTCTTGGTCTCACTTTTTTCATGTTGGAGAGATGGCCGAGTGGCTTAAGGCATACGCTTGGAAAGCGTACGTACGTTAACCGCGTACCGGGGGTTCGAATCCCCCTCTCTCCGTTCCCTTAG
>JABEVL010000154.1 GCA_013043995.1 Spirochaetales bacterium
ATATTGATCTCGCTAGGACGTCATTAGAAAATCCAGAAGATTACCCGCTTATTTATCAGCCTTGAAAACCCTGCGAATAGCGAGGGCATAGCGAACTTTGTCCAGCCCCGTGGGGCCACTATAATTGGCCTTCATAACCCCAAGGTACTGGTTTTATGCCCGGAGGCCTAGGAATTTATCTTGTTGAGAAGATCAAAGGTGGGGCAGTCCCCGTGCGAAAATCGGCAATTATAAACAAAAAAGGCAAGGTCACCGCAACGGTAAGTCCTTGCCTTCCTTGTTTTTAACTGGAACGGAAACTGGAGCTGAGGGGACTCGAACCCCTGACCCCCACAATGCCATTGTGGTGCTCTAGCCAACTGAGCTACAGCCCCGGAACGCCACGAAATATAGTGAACTTTGCCCGTTTGTGTCAAGAGCCGAAGCTTGACCTGATCGTTGGAGCTTTTTAAAATCCTCTCCAAAAATATTTGGAGTCGAAATTGGTTCCTCGAATTCTTTCTACAGGTCGGTATATTCCCGAACGATGTGTATCCAACGATGAACTTTCGGCGCGGCTCGACACCTCAGACGAATGGATCTTCAGCCATACGGGGATCAAAACGCGGTATCTTGCCGCCGACAATGAAACCACGTCGAGTCTGGCCTTGCGGGCGGCTCAGGCCGCTTTGGAACGGGCCGGAAAGGCTCCCGGCGAGGTCGATCTGATTTTGGTGGCCACAGGATCCCCCGACTACCCCGGTTTCCCCTCTTGCGCTTCGATCGTCCAGGAGCAACTCGGGTGTTCCCAAGCGGCGGCGATGGACGTCGTCGCGGCCTGCTCGGGCTTTGTTTACGCCGTTGAAACAGCCAGGAGTTTTCTCGTTTCCGGGGCAGCCAGGTTGGTCCTCGTCATCGGCTCCGAGGTGTTTTCCCGCATCCTCGACTGGTCCGATCGTGCAACCTGCATTCTTTTTGGCGATGGGGCCGGTGCGGTCCTCCTGGGAACAGACGAAGGACTGCCTCCCAACGGCGATTTTCGGCGCTCCCTTCTCATGTCGGACGGCTCGGGTGCCGAAACTTTAACCAGCCGGCAAGCCCATTCCCCCTATCTGTTCATGAACGGAAGGAGGGTGTATAACTTTGCCATCAAGATCGTACCTGAGCTCGTCGGGAAAATTTTGAGTGAGAACGGTCTTGCCCTGGATGACCTTCGCTGGATCGTGCCTCATCAGGCCAACGCCCGCATTATTGAGTCGACGGCCAAAGGCTTGGGAATCCCTTTGAACCGGTTTTACATGAACATCGCCCGGTACGCCAACACTTCTGGGGCGTCGATTCCGATCGCGTTGGACGAAATGAACGAGAAAGGTCTTTTGAAGCGTGGGGACTGGGTGCTTTTGGTAGGATTTGGTGCCGGTCTGACGGCAGGTGTCAACCTGTTTCGTTGGTAGCCGCCGGCCCGTGTGTTGCTGTATATCTTTTTGCTTGCGTTTATTTACCGGACACCTTAGGATTGATAAGTAGACTTTTTAAATATTTCGAGGTGAAACAGCATGTCAAAACCTGACGGTTACATTGAGATACGCTTTGGGCCCCGGTGGAAATACATTTCGCCTGCCCGAATTTTCATTCAGAACTTTATTGCTATTGCGATTTCCGATCAGGCCAAGGCCGATGCCATTGCCATGGCCGCAAGCGAATTGCTGGAGAACGCCGTCAAGTACGGGGCCAGTGAAGACACCCATTGCATTGTTCAAGCCTTTCCCGAAACGGGACTGATCACGGCGAGCGTGACGAATCAGGCGACTGAGCAGGGAGCAAAGGAAGTTCAAGCACTTTTTAAGAAAATCATGGCAGGCGACCCTCTGGAAGCCTACATCATGCAAATGCGGGAATCCGCCACGAGGGCTGACGGAAAAAGTCAGCTTGGTTTAGCGCGGATTCGGTACGAAACCGGCGCCAATTTGAAGCTGGAAGTCACTCCCGAGCATAGGGTGACCATTACGATTGAGGTTCGTTAACGAGGGGAAAAATGAATAAACTAGGTATTGAAGCGGTCGCCCAGGACAAGGTCAAGGTCGAACTGGTCGACAATGGGGCCGGTGTCATGGTCAAATTTGTCGGAGATATCGACATGGAAGACCCGAGCATCCTGCTGGACCCTTTGTTTGAAAAGATCCACAGCGGCATGGTGTCCAAAAAAATCCCTGAAATCACGGCCGACTTCAGGGGGCTGAACTTCTTGAACTCCTCAGGAATTAAGGCGATTGCCAAATGGATCATGAAACTCGCCATGCTTCCGGCCGACCAGAAGTACGTCATCAAGATCGCCCACAACAAAGCGATCACCTGGCAGGTTACAAGCCTTCCCACCCTGACGTTCTTGGTCCCCGGAGCCGTTAAAATCGAATGATAACGCGGCGTTCCCTCGTTGGGCTCGCCGGTTTCTGGGCTGTGTTCACGGCCCTGGGGGTTTGTTGGCTTTCTGGATCCTTTGCTGAACCCCGGTTGTGGATTTTGGGTTTGGTTTGGGGAGTCGTAGGCTGGGCCTTGGCCTGGTTCTTTTTCTTGAGGTCCCCGCTGGCAGAAGAACCTGTGGAAGCAGTTTCTTTAACCCCTAGTCCCGAGGCCGAGGAAATGGAAGAGGTGCCGCCCGCTCTGCTTGAGAGTCCTGCCGAGGTACTTCAGCCCGAACTACGGCGCGACGAGGCTTCGCTGGCGGCTTTGTCGGGTTTTCTTTCGGAAAGCCGGGAGTTGCTCAAAGCAGCAAGCGGGGGAACTCATCTGCAGGATCTGAAAGTGAGTGCGGATTTTATCCGTGAGAACGTCCAGCGCACCTTTGAAATTTCTGACAACCTGGCGGGTACGGCTCAGCAGGCCTTCACGCTTTCAGAAAAAGTGCAAAACGGCGTAACTGTCGTCACGGATGCCCTGGCCGAGTCGATGCGTCAGTCCCAGGTGCTTTTTGACCAGTCCAAGCGGATTGTCATGATCCTCGAAATGATGAGCGACGTGTCGGAAAAGATCCACGTATTGTCGATCAATGCCTCGATTGTTTCAGCGAGGGCTGGGGCCTTGGGGCGCGGCTTTGACGTCGTGGCCAAGGAAATTCGGGCCCTGGCAAAAGAAACAGAGCATTCTCTTAAAAACATCGAGGAAGTAATCAGCGACCTTCAAAAAACGATCAACGACGTGATCGTCGTCGTTAAAAATGCTGATGCTGAAACAGAGCAGGAAAAGAACTCCTTGATCACCGTCGCGGGATCGCTTCAAGGGGTCATTTTGGGTGTTGAAATTATCCGCGCGGTCAGCGCAGTAGTCAAAGAAAAAGCTGAAGAAGAAGCTACCCTTGTGCAGAAACTGGTAGAGGACGAGGCCCACGGGCTCGCCTCCATGCTGGATTCTCACCTGGCAGATTGGGAGGGGCGCGTACAGGCCCTGAACTCGTCTTCTTTTGCCCCTAAGGAGTAAGGAATGGAACTGTTTAACTACTTTCACCTTTTCACGTTCGTTCCCGTTGTCGCCGTGGGTGGGATCTTCTGGTTTGAGCGGATGTACCGTCACGGAGCACAGAAGCGAACCGTTTACCTGTTTTTGTCCCTGGTGATCTTGGCCGCGGTCGGTGTCCTGCAAACGATGGCCTGGACCCTGCGGGATACCCTTCCCGTAGACTGGGCGCAGCTTTTTGTTTTTTCGACGATCCTGTACTACCTGGCCTTTCTGGTCCTGGAATACGCGATCCACGTCAAAAGGATCGACGAAAGTTTTCTTTCGCAGGATTTTACCCGCGCCCTGAAGGGCCAGATCGGCTGGTTTATCGTGGCCGGGATTTTGGGGACGTTGATAGTGGGGCTTTACGGGACCTATAACACGGTACCTAGCGATTTCCCGCTGAACCTGCTGCTGAATGAAGACCAAAAGCATAGCGGTCTTTTGGGCTACGACGCCCATATGCGGCTTCTCACGTTCTTCTTCACGATCATCATGGTGGTGTTGTGCTTCCTGGCGGCACGCAGCTTGTTCAACCTGCAAGAGGGTGTCATCCGCAAACGCGGGTACACTTTTTACTTTCAGATCGTGGTCGCCGTGGCCATCCTGATCCACCAGTTTTCGCAACCTGTTCCCCAGGACATGAAAGCCGCCTCGGACCAGTTTTTGCCGATGAGCTGGTACGTGATTCTCAACGTGATCTTTGCGGTGCGTCTGGTGGAAGAATTTTTCTTTTGGTCGCAGTACAACCTGCGCAGTGACAGGAACAAGCTTGAGCAAAGGCAGCACGTTCAGAACCTTTTGATCCGGCGGGTGATCTCTTCTCCGGAAGAAGAAGAAAAATTGATCATCCGTGAAACCGTGGAAAACTCTCTGGAAAAAATGAGAGCCCGCATGGTTGTTCAGGAATACCGCGTCACGGGGATCATGGTTTTGCGTGCTGTCGGCAATATCCTGCGTGTTGACGACGCCCGGCACATCATCGGCTACTGTACTCCCCTCGTGGACAATAAAAACATCAAGAACCTGGACAAGAATCGCCTGACCGAAATTCTTCTGCACACGACGTTTGACCTGACGGAATTGCGCGAATCCCTGATTGAAAACATCAAGGATTTCGGCAAGAAAATCATGAAAACCGTCATGGTTCAAAAACAGACCGAGATCGTCTCGGAGATGCCTGAAAGTTTCAAGGGCTTGCAGCGTCTTTTTGCCGTGGTGCCTATTTTCGACGGGAACAATTTTGTCGGTGCCATGATCGTTTTCAAGGATTCCTTCGATAAGCTCTACCCGGCGGAGAAAGAACTGTTGAACGAACTGGCTGAAAACTTGGGAACCATCTTTTCCTTGATGAGCACCAAGGCCGTTCAAAGGGAACGCAACAGACTGAAAGGCGAAATGGACACGGCGCGCAACATCCAAACGTCGATCCTTCCTAAAAAGATTCAGATGGAAGGCTTCACGGTCGGCAGCTACATGCAAACGGCCTCGGAGGTTGGTGGAGACGTCTACGATTTTATCGCAACCCCCTTCGGCCAGTACTTTGGAATCGGCGACGTGTCCGGTCACGGTTTGCCGGCGGGCATGATGGCGGTCATTGCGACTTCAGCGTTTCATGGCGCCATTGAAACCTCCCGAACGATGAAAAAAGAGCTCAAGGTGGACGAACTCTACGACATCGTGAACCGCACCTTGTGCACGATCAACCGGGACCGGATCGGCAGCGATAAGTTCATGACCCAAAACTACTTCATCGAACAAAAAGGGAAAATCACCCACGCGGGTTCGCACCTGATCGGTTTGCTTTACCACAAGGACCGCGACGAGATTGAGGAACTGACCAACCTCCAGGAAAAAACGGCCTTTTTGGGGCTCTCGGAGTTTGTCGTTTCAAACCAATCCCTAGGCTCTTTTGTTATGAACAAGGACGACGTTCTGATTCTTTATAGCGACGGGGTCATTGAAGCCAAACACGCCAACGGGAGCCTGTTCGGACTCCAGGGGCTCAAGGACGCCTTTCTTGAGGTGCGTGAGCAAAGCCCCGACGACGTCCTGGCCCACATCCTGGAACGGGTCAACAAGTTTGCCGAAGGCGGCGACAAGAAAAAATACGGCGGAACCTTCGCCGATGACGTTTCTTTGCTGATCATCCGGAAAGACTAAAATTGGAGGGCGTTTCCTCTTCGGGGGACGCTCCAGAAGCGTTATGGACGGCGGTACAAGCGGAAAAGAATTTCCGTGAGTACCGCCTCTTTTTTGTCCTTGAGTGCGAAGCTCCCTTGCTGCACGGGAGAACCCGCGGCGTCGAGCAGAAGCCAGCGCCCGTGGGTAAGGTCAAGTGTCAGGGTGTAGCTGACCGCCGGACGGTCCCAGGG
>JABEVL010000155.1 GCA_013043995.1 Spirochaetales bacterium
TCTTCGATGAGAATGACGGGTCCTAGTCCCTGGTAGACGCCTTTATAGAGGACGGTTCCGTCACAAACTGAATAAAAGCTCCCCTTCTGAGGCTGAAAAGTCACGATTTTTAAAGAACCCTGGGGCGTACCCGGGGTTCCAGCAACGGGCCAAAACTTGCGGTCTTCAGGTGGTTCCGCCGCCACGGGGATAAAGATCCACGCCCCGGCCATCAGCCGGTCCCTGCTGGAAAGATTATTCCACAAACGGATGGCGGAGACGCTCACAGACCAACGGCGTGAAAGGCCGTACAAGGTGTCGCCGGATTTGACCTGATACTTTTCAGGAAGCACAATTTTTTGTCCCGCGGACAAGTTCACCTGGGCCAAGGACGGGTTAGCGCGAACAATCACGGGCCAGGGCACCCCTGTTTTTTGGGAAAGGCTTCGGCGGGTTTCCGAGTTTTGTACCACAAACTGCCGAGTTTGAGCCCTGAGATACGGAGTAGATAAAGCCACCAGCAGAAATAGAAAAAGAACTCGGGCAGGAGAGCGCATGGATAGATTTTCGACAAATTGGGCGGCTTAAATGAGTTAATTATTGAGTAATTAATTACCAAATGAGTTTCAAAAATATTGGCGCCTTGATTTCCTTCTCATCGTTTCGCTTCAGCCGGATCCAACTTCCTGATTCCACTGGACCAGACTGGCTCTAAAACTGTAAAATCAGGAATCTCGATCTAGGAGTTGCATGTGAAAGATCTTCGTCAGCGCCAGCACTGGAGCCTGGAAACTCCCAATTTTATTCATGATTTCATCAATAAAGATTGCCAGTCTGGACGGTTTCAAGGCAAGGTCGTCACACGCTTTCCCCCTGAACCCAACGGCTACCTTCACATCGGTCACGCCAAGTCCATCACCCTCAACTTCGGCACGGCGGCGAAGTACGGCGGAAAGTGCAACTTGCGCTTTGATGACACCAATCCCGCCAAAGAAGAGGATGAATACGTCCAATCCATTCTTGAAGACGTCAGGTGGCTTGTGGAGCACGACAATTTTGAGGTGCTTTACGCCTCAGATTATTTTCAGGTCATGTACGACCACGCGGTTGAACTCATCAAACTGGGCAAAGCCTACGTCGATTCGTGTTCTTCTGAGGAAATATCTCAAATGCGGGGCGCCCCCACGGCTCCCGGTTTGGAAAGCCCGTGGCGTCAGCGCAGTGTGGCAGAAAATCTTGAACTTTTTCAGGCCATGACCGAGGGAAAATTCGAGGAGGGGGCTTGTGTTTTAAGGGCAAAAATCGACATGAGCAGCCCGAACATCAACCTCCGCGACCCGATTCTTTACAGGATAAAAAAGTCCTCGCACCACAGGACGGGTGAAAAATGGGTGGTCTATCCTATGTACGACTGGGCCCACGGCTGGGAGGACAGCGTTGAAGGCATCACACATTCCCTGTGCACCCTGGAATTTGAGAACCACCGTCCTCTTTACGACTGGTTCCTTGATCAGTTCCCCCAAGCCCACCATCCCCAACAGATCGAGTTCAACAAACTGGCCATCACCTACACGATGCTTTCAAAGCGCAATTTGCTTGAGCTCGTGAAAACGGGTTATGTAGACGGATGGAGTGACCCCCGAATGCCGACGCTGAGCGGCTTGCGACGCAGAGGCTACACGCCCAGTTCTTTGAGAAAATTTGCTGAAGCCACGGGTTTTTCCAAAACCGATGGCCGCGTGGACCTCGCCATGCTGGAGTTTTTTATCCGTGAGGAACTCAACAAAAAAGCACTCCGGGTTATGGCTGTTTTTGACCCCATCAAGGTCGTTCTGATCGACTACCCCACCGCCAAGACGGAGTTTGCTTCCGTCGAAAACAACCCTGAAGACCAAGCGGCCGGAATCAGGCAGGTCCCTTTTTCAGGAGAACTCTGGATCGACGGCGAGGATTTTTCCGAAACCCCAGCCAAGGGCTGGTTCCGTCTGGCCCCCGGGACAGAAGTCCGTTTGAAAGGCGGCTACTTCATCACCTGCAGGGAAGTCGTTAAAAATCCCGACGGGAGCATCCGGGAACTTCGGTGCAGTTACGACCCCCAGAGCTGGGGCGGTGAAAGTCCTGACGGGAGAAAGGTCAAGGGAACGATTCAGTGGGTGAGCGCTCGGCACGCCGTGGAGATTGAAGCCCGAATGTACGATAAGCTATTCACAATTGAGAATCTTGCGGCCATTCCCGAGGACAAACACTGGAAAGATTACTTGAACCCGGAATCCCTTGTCGTCAAGTCAGGCTACGCGGAACCCGAACTGTCTCAAGCTACAGCCGGACAAACCTACCAGTTCCTGAGAAAAGCGTACTTTGTACCCGACTCCAAGGATTTTTCTTCAAACCGGCTCGTTTTTAACCGGACCGTGACGCTCAAAGACAACTGGAATCGGCAAAAAGAGCTCCCCTGAGGATTCTACCCGCCCAGGCCAGCGCCCTGCTAAATAAGACCCAGCCAGTCGGCACCTGCTTTTTCCCAGGACGATCGCAGGGTGGACGCAACGGAAGCCGGTAAAGGCTTCCGTTGAGCCATCTCAAGGTTGTGTTCGAGGTTAAAAAGACTTCCTGTGCCGACGATCGCTGTGCTGATCTCGGAGGATGCCAAAACAAAAAAAAAAA
>JABEVL010000156.1 GCA_013043995.1 Spirochaetales bacterium
CTCATAGTCCAAGGCGTCCTTGAAAATCTCTTTCATGAGGCCTTCCATCAGACGGTAGATGTCCTCGGCCGTGCAGAAAGACATCTCGATGTCGATTTGGGTGAACTCGGGCTGGCGGTCCCCCCGAGCGTCCTCGTCCCGGTAACAGCGGGCGATCTGAAAGTACTTGTCCAGGCCTCCGACCATCAAGAGCTGCTTGTAGAGCTGGGGACTTTGGGGCAGGGCGTAAAATCGTCCGGGGTTCACCCGGCTGGGGACGAGAAAGTCACGGGCGCCTTCGGGCGTCGACTTGATGAAAGTGGGGGTCTCGATTTCAAGAAACCCCTGCTCGTGGAGGTAGCGCCGGGCCGTCCAGGTGACGCGGTCGCGAAGAACAAGACGGTCGCGCATTCCGGGGGAGCGAAGGTCGAGGTAGCGGTACTGGAGGCGCAGGTTCTCGTTGGCCTTGTTTTCGTCTTCGATCTGAAAAGGGAGGAGCGGTGCCTTGGAAAGGATCTGGATCTTTTCGGCGACCAGCTCGATTTCCCCCGTGGCCATCTTGGGGTTGCGCATCGACTCGGGACGGGCGCGTACCGTGCCGCTGACGGCAAGGCAAAATTCGTTTTTGAGTTCGGCAGCGGCCTCGATGAGGCCTGCGGGAGAACGTTCGTCGACGACGACCTGGGTGAAACCGTAACGGTCACGGAGGCTCAAAAAAACCACCCCGCCCTGGTTGCGGGCTCGGTGGACCCAGCCGTTCAGAACAGCGGGACGGTCGGCGTCGGAAAGGCTCAAATCGCCGCAGGTGTGGGTGCGTTGGGGGAAAATCATGGACAGGATTCTAACAAAGACACAAGGGAGGGGGAAGCCTCCCTTACAGATTAGAGCTTATGCGCTTTCCGGATTTCGGTCTCGGCCTGCAACCAGTCAGAAAGGCCGTCTCCTGGCTTTCCGGATTTCATTCGATCTTGATAAATTTCAAAGGCTCGCTTCTGGACTTCGCCGAGAAATTTCTCCAGATCGGGGCGGTCTGCGGCGCCCGGTGCCGTAGTTTTTCCTGAATCTTTTTTTACAGCCATATTTTCCTCCTTCCAACATCCTATGACGGATGCCGGCTTGCGTCAAACTCCCGTCCGTCCAGTCTCAAACTTGATCCACGGTCAAAGATCCTGAAAAGACGCGCCAATTCTGCTTTTTTTGTTGTCTGTTTTTTCTTTTGACGGTTACAATGGCCGCCATGAAAGCGATTCTTTCGGATATGGACGGTGTCATTTACCGGGGAAAGGCCTTGATCCCCGGTGCCAGCGCTTTTATCAGCAGGCTTCAGAAAAGCGGTACGCCGTTCTTGTTTCTGACCAACAATTCCGAACAAACCGCCTTGGACCTGGTCCGTAAATTGGCAGGACTTGGGGTGCCTGACCTCGCAGAAAGCAACTTTCTTACTTCGGCCATGGCCACGGCAAAGTTCCTGGCCTCGCAAAAACCCCACGGAACCTGCTACGTCATCGGCGGGTCGGGCCTGGTGAACGAGCTTTACAAGGCCGGATTTTCCATTACCGAGACGGCTCCCGATTACGTGGTGGTGGGGAAAACCTCGGGTTTTAATTACGACATGCTGCGTAAAGCGACACGGCTGATTTTAGGGGGAGCCAAGTTCATCGGCACCAATCCCGACCTCGTTGACCCCGTGGAAGGCGGGTTTGAACCGGCTGCAGGGAGCCTTTTAGCCGCCCTGGAAAGCGCGACAGGGAAAAAACCCTACATTGTCGGCAAACCCAACGCCCTGATGATGCTGATCGCCCGTAAGCAGCTCGAAAGCCACTCCAGCGACACCGTCATGATCGGTGACCGTATGGACACCGACATCGTGGCGGGTCTGGAAGCCGGGATGACGACGTGCCTGGTCCTGACGGGGGTTAGCCGTCGTGAAAGTCTCGAAGAGTTCCCCTACAGGCCCGACCACATTTTTAACCACGTGGGCGAAATTGATCCGGAGAAGCTGTGATTCCGCTTGTTCTTGTTGTGGACGACGAGGCCTCAACGCGACTTTTAATCCGCAGTTTTCTGCAAAAGATGGGGCTGGGGGTGATCGAAACTGAGAGTGGTAACTCGGCTTTAGAACTTTTGAGGAAAGCTCGTCCCGATGTGGTGATTTTGGACCTCAATATGCCGAACGGCAGCGGCTGGGAAACGGCCAACAAGCTCAAAAACGACCCGGCGACCAAGAGTTTGCCGCTGATCGCCATCACGGGACTGACCGAAGATTTGGCAATTCAAAACCGGGGAAAACCCTTCTGGGACGAGTTTATTGAAAAACCGTTCAGCCTTGCGATGCTCAAGAGAACCCTGAAACGCGTGGGGATTTTTCGGTGAAAATCGCGGTTTTATTTGAAGATGACGCGTTCTGGGTGGCCCATAAACCGGAGGGGCTGGCAACCATCCCCGAAAGGCTGAACCCAGAAGCTCCTAATCTGTGGAAACTGGGCGAGAACCTGGCGGGAAGCCGATTGTGGGTTGTTCACCGCCTGGACAAGGAAACGAGCGGCGTCGTTGTTTTTGCCAAGAACGCTGAGGCCCACCGGCGGTTGAACGCTTTCTTTGAGAAACGTCTCGTGCATAAGACCTACCTGGCCTGGGTTTTTGGTGCTTGGGAGGGGAGTGGATCTTGCAGGTCGCCTTTACGAGAATATGGATCCGGCCGGGTTGCCGTCGACCCTGCCCGGGGAAAGCCGTCCGAGACGGGCTGGAGGGTTCTTCAAACGCGCGGCGAATTTTCCTTCGTGGAGCTGAAACCCGCAACAGGACGCCGTCACCAGCTGAGGGTTCACCTTTATCACCTGGGACACCCCATCGTTGGGGATCCGCTTTATGGGCCGGCGGTCCAGCGCGGTGCCTGGACCCGTCTTTACCTGCACGCTGTGGAGCTTTTGCTTCCCCTCACCGCGGGGCCGTTGACGGGGTGGCGTTCCGAGCCTGATCCTGATTTCCTCCTTGGTCCCAAAAAACTCTACCTCTAGCGTTAAGGTAGATTTATTGCCACTATTCCTAGTGTTTTGACTTGATCGATTCTAAAGTTGCGTTTATTCTTTTTCCTTATGAGCATCATCAACAACTCCAAAACCGATCCCAACAAAATCCTGCCGATGACCTACCTTTGGGCAAGGCAACATTACAAGGATGGGGTGGCCAATAACTGGGTTCCTGAAGAAATCCCCATGCAGGACGACATCGAGCAGTGGAAAAACCAGACGGCCCTCACCGATGAGGAAAGGCGTTTGATCTATTGGAACCTGGGGTTTTTCAGCACGGCCGAGAGCCTGACGGCGAACAACATCGTCCTGGCAGTTTACAACCACGTTACCAACCCCGAATGCCGGCAGTATCTTCTCCGTCAGGCCTTTGAAGAGGCCATCCACACGGATACTTTCATCTACTGCTGCGACAGCCTTGGTCTTGACCCCGAGCAGATCTACACGATGTACCAATCGATTCCATCCATCCACCAAAAAGACGATTTTGTAGTCGAACTGACCAAAAGCGTTTTTGACCCCAACTTCAACACCCTTGGGAACGCGAATATTCAGTCGTTTGTTCATGACTTGATCGGGTACTACGTGATCATGGAAGGGATCTTTTTTTACGCAGGTTTTGCGATGATGCTGGCGCTCAAGCGCCAAAGAAAGATGATCGGCATCGGGGAACAGTTTGAATACATCATGCGGGACGAGTCGATTCACCTCAACTTCGGTTGCGACCTGATCAACACGGTCGTTGCCGAGAATCCCCAGATCTGGACTCCTGCGTTTCAAGAGGAAATCACGGTTTTGATCAAAAAAGCCGTTGAGCTTGAAAAAAATTACGCCCGCGACGCCTGCCCCGGAGGAATTTTGGGCATCAATTCGGAGCAGTTCTGCGACTACGTCGAGCACATCGCCGACAGGCGATTGGAGCGCATCGGCCTGAAAAAAGTCTACGACACCGAGAACCCCTTTCCCTGGATGAGCCAGTCAACCGACCTCTCAAAAGAAAAGAACTTCTTTGAAACCCGTGTGACCGAGTATCAGACGGGCGGTCTGGACTGGGACTAAAAGACCCCCCTGAAAGTTACCCGATTTTCCCAAGGGGAGTCGGACTTTCTTGCCGTTCGGGTTCGTCTGGTGCTATAACGTAAAGAGAAAGACCGTTTCCGGAGGCCGATTTGGAATCTGAATTCTCCCTCGAGATGCACCAGATCGTCAAACGTTTCGGCGCAACCCTGGCGAACGATCGGATCGATTTATTTGCCCGCCCGGGCGAGGTCCATGCTCTTCTGGGTGAAAACGGCGCGGGAAAAAGCACCCTGATGTGCCAGCTCTCGGGGGTCTACCGTCCCACCTCAGGACATATTGTGATCGACGGCAGGCCCGTGCGTATCCATTCGCCCTTGGACGCAGCGCGCCTAGGTGTGGGCATGGTGTTTCAGAATTTCCGTCTGGTTTCGACTCTGACCGCTGTAGAAAATATCGTCTTGGGCGAAAAAACGGCGTTTTGGCGTTCCCGGTCCTGGAAAAAGACCAAACAGCTCGAAATCGCCGAACTGGCCCTCAGCCTGGGGCTCCCCTTTCCCGTTGACCGTCCCGTCGGCCAGCTTTCTGTCGGCGAGCAACAACGTGTTGAAATCGTGAAAACCCTTTACCGGGGAGCCCGTCTGATCGTTTTGGACGAACCCACCTCGGTCCTGACGCCCGTTGAAGTCGACGAGCTTTTCAAAACCCTGAGGGCGCTGAAGGCCCAGGGAAAAACGATCCTCCTGACGACCCATAAGCTGAAAGAAGTGATGGCGATCGCCGACCGAATCACTGTTTTGAGGAAAGGTAAGCGGGTGGAAACCCTTGAGACGCGGTCTACTTCTGAAGCGGCCTTGGCCCAGCTCATGGTCGGCGAACAACTCAAGGAACGCCGGGTCCACAACCCCCGGGTTCCAGGCGGAATCCTTTTGGAGGTCAAAAACCTTGTCGCGCACGCCGACCACGGCGGCAGGTCGCTGAACGGCCTGGACCTCCAGGTCCGCTCGGGCGAGATCGTCGGAGTGGCCGGGGTGGCCGGCAACGGACAAAAAGAGCTCGCTGAGGTCTTGACCGGTTTACGCGCCTGGAAAAAGGGCCAGATCTATTTTCAGGGTCAGGCCCTGAAACCGCACAGTGTTCGGGGACTCATCGAAGCCGGGCTTTCGCACATCCCTGAAAATCGGATGCAAAGCGGCTTGGCCGGCAGCCTCGACATCGTCGACAACCTTCTTTTTAAGTCGTATTGGACTCCCGAACGCTCAAGGTGGGGGTTCCTGAAAAACCAGAAAAACCGGCTATGGTCGCAGAGTTTGGTGGATCAATTTGAAGTAAAAACCCCAAGCCTGGACACCCCCGTCC
>JABEVL010000157.1 GCA_013043995.1 Spirochaetales bacterium
ATGCAAAGGACACCCTACGACGGACGAGATCTTGCAGATCCAGCCACCGTAGAAAAATACTGGTCGATGAACCAACAGGGGAAGTAAGCCATGAAAAAGTCGATTCTCATCTTTGGCCTTGTTTTCGTTGCGACCATGGCCTTTGCCCAAACAGCAACTCAACCTGCAGCAACCCAACCGGCGGCTCAAGCGGCCCAACCTGCCGCACAGACAGCAACGTCAGCAGCAACGGCTCAACCGACGCAGTCGGCAAGCTCCCCTGCCTCGTCGAGCGGGCCGGCCCCTTCCAACGGTTCGATCGATTCTCCGCAAGCTAGTCAAATCGGTATTTCTTCTGCCCAGCAGGATTTGCGCGAAATTTCGGTCGACAAGTTTGAAGACGACGGCTTCTGGTCGGCCAAGATGCCCCAGGACATCGGCATCATCACACTGAGGCGTTTCGAAGGCCACCCTGCCGATGCCAAGCCCGTACCCGGGGACGTTAAAGAAAGCGACAAGTATGTTTTAGGCGTTAAAGTCCAGTTTCTGCACCGGGCTGTTACCGAAGCTGAAATCATCCCCGTTCGCCCCATACCGATTCCCGGTATCACCAAGACGCTTTCAGTTTGGGTGGTTGGGCGGAACGTGAACAACGTTCTTTATGCGATCGTCTCGGACCATTTTGGCAATCTTGCCAAAATCTACCTCGGCAACCTTGCTTTCACAGGTTGGAAGAAGCTGACGGCCGCGATTCCTCCGAATATTCGTCAGTCGGATCCGCGCTACAACGATCGACAGGGTCTAACGTTTGAAAAGTTTCTGATTGAATTTGATCCTGCACAAACGTACGGGTCTTATTACATCTACTTTGATGACATGAACGCCATGGTGGATCTCTTCGCAGAAGACAACCGTGACGCCGACGACATGAATGACTCATGGTGAGTTGAGAGAGGCCGAAAGGCCTCTTTTTCATTTATAATGAATACAGATTTTCTAAAACATCTTCAAAGTCTTGAGCTTTTTAAAGATCTGTCCTCAGAGGATCTCGGCAAATTCCTCAATGAATGTCAGGAAGAAAATTTTCCTGCGGGTCTGGTGATTTTCAATGAAGGTGATCTTCCCGATAAATTTTACATTATTCTCAGCGGTCGGGTAGAAATCTGGAAAGATTTTGGGACGGATTTTGCCGACGTTCTAGCCATTCGAGGACCCGGGGCTTCGTTTGGAGAAATGTCGCTCATTGATGATTTACCCCGCAGTGCGACCGTTCGTACCCTTGACCCAGTTCGCGCCCTTTTTCTTGATAAAGACCCTTTTAGAAAAATTATCCAGGAAAATCCCTCGGTTTCACTTTTAATCATGAAAACCGTCTCCAAGATGGTTCGTGTCAGTAACGAAACCTTTCAGTATGGGTTGCGCCAAAGAAACCAAAAGCTTGAACAAGCTTACGAAGAACTCAAAAACGCGCAAGAAGAGTTAATCCGGGGCGAAAGACTTTCGACCTTGGGCAAGTTTGCTTCCATGATTATCCACGACCTCAGAAATCCCTTGTCTGTGATTCGGGGGTACGCCGAACTTCTTCTTCTGACAAACGGGCAACAAGAGCGCGCGACAAGTCTTTCAGAGAAGCTTCTTTCAGAGGTTGACCGCTTGAACAGAATGGTCGGTGAACTTCTTGACTATTCCCGGGGAAACATCCGCCTCAATTTGGGAGTTCTTTTTCTCAAAGATCTCTTTTCTAAACTCATCGAGAATAACCATCAGCTTACAGAAAGCCGATCCATTGAATTTCTGGTTCAGAATGAGGTTAGCTCTCCCCTCTTGGTCGACCAAGACCGTCTCTACCGTGTTCTCACGAACCTGATTGACAACGCAAAAAAAGCGATGCGCCAAGGCGGAAAGATCACGTTGAAAGCGCGGACGGAGGATGAGTTCGTTTTGATAGAAGTCCAGGACACGGGAGAAGGGATGCCTGCCGAGGTGAGAAGCAAGCTGTTTGAACCCTTCTTTTCGGCCTCAGCCGCGGGAGGAACCGGACTGGGCTTACTCGTCGTTTCCAACGTGATTGAAGCTCACCGTGGCCGAATCGAAGTTGAATCGGCTCCTGGCCTTGGAACGACTTTCAAAATCTATATTCCTCTTCATCCTACTTCTTCATGAAAAAATTCTTTTTTCTTCTTATTTTAATTTCGGCAACCGTGCCTAACGCGCTTGAAGCCCAGACAGTTGTCCAGCAGTTGGCACAGAATAAACATATCAAAGTCACACTCCGCTACGATTTGAACAGGACCGTTGACGGAAACTACAAGGGTCTTTTTTACGGTTACGCGCTCTCTAATTGGACATTAAAAATGACTCCGGAGGGAGGCTGGTCCGTTATCGCTGACAACCTGGCCACCCCCGAAAGCCGTACCGATCCGCTCTTTCAGGAAAAAGCTGTTCTACAGAGTTGGGGTTCAACGTTTTCGATTGACAAAGATGGAAAATGGTCAAAAATTCACGGCGATCCTGTCCCTCCTTACCAGGACTTCCCCCCCGCCATACCAACGGGCATTTCAACCGGAGACACCTGGGAGACCTCGGGTTTTGTCTTTGTCGGTCCGCCTGACGGTCATTCTTCGGTCAGGATACCTTTTCTCGCCCAGTTAAAGTATTTGGGACCCGTTGAATGGTTTGGGCAAAAGGTTCTTGCCGTTTCGGCACGTTACGCTCTTCGCTACCACAAAGAGGCTCAGGGACTTGTCAGCGCCGAAGGTACCCGCGATGACGTGATTTACTACGACACTGAATCAGGACTTCCCTTATTTCTTCGAGAAAATGTCACTCAACAGTTTGAGTACCTCCCTCAAAAAACAGTCACTGAAAACGGCTTTATCCTGTGCTTTTATGAGGGTTTTCTTCCCATGAACCGCCTAGCAACGGCGGAAAATCTCACTAAGGATCTCCAGAAGGCCCAGATTCGCGACGTGGACATCAGCCCATCGAACCAGGGAGTTCGACTGACCCTGAACAACCTCCTTTTTGTTGCAGATCGGGCCGTTCTATTGCCGGGCGAAGAACTCCGGTTGAGCCAAATTGCGCAAGCCCTTAACGCGATTCCGGACCGCGATTTTCAGGTCATCGGCTACACCGCCGACGTCGGCTCACAGGAAAGTCAAGTCAAGCTTTCCGTAGAACGAGCCCTCGCGATTGTCAAAGCCCTGGAAGAGCACGGGGTGAGTCCTCGCCGCCTTTTTTATGAGGGGAGAGGGGGCAAAGATCCCGTGGCAACCAACGCGACTGAAGCCGGCCGAAGCCTGAACCGTAGAGTCGAGATTTTGATCCGTAACGATTAAAATCCAATTCAACTGAGCCGACCCATAACCACTTAGACACTCAAATGGAAAAATTCTTGGAAGTTCAAGGCCGTTCTTTCACGCAGACGGGAGAGCTCGCACGCCCTGAGTTGCGCTAAGAAGGAGAGCGTTGCCGACGTCCAGGCCGGTTCGTTGATTTGCCCGCGGTAGGGAACAGGGGCAAGATAAGGCGCGTCAGTTTCGACGAGCACTCGGTCCTCAGGAACGTAAACTGCAGCTTTTCTGAGGTTCTCGGAACCTTTGTAAGTCAGATTTCCGGCAAAACTTAGCATAAAATCGAGGTCCAACGCTTTTTTCGCTTCTTCGGCGTCACCTGAAAAGCAGTGAAATATCCCCCTCACCTTCCCACGAACTCGCTCCAGTTCTTGGAAAACGTCGCTCATTGAGGAACGAACGTGGAGAAGAACAGGTAAGCCCAGACCCACCGCGAGGTCGAGCTGGAGTCCAAAAAATTCCCTTTGGCGTTTCTCATATTCCCGTCCACGGTACCAATCCAGCCCGATTTCACCGAGAGCGATGCACAGAGGATCACTCAAGTTCTTTTCAAGCTTGCCCCAGTCAGGCTCCATGGGGTCTGAAGCTTCGCTGGGGTGGACTCCACAGGAAAATCTGAGCCCCGATGAAAGTGAAGCAAGAGCACGGCGCTCTTCCCAGTCGTCAACCCTTAAGCCCACGTCCAGCAGCCATTGGCCGCCCTCCTGCCCAAACCGCTCAAGGACTCCCGTCAAGTCTTTGCCCTTATTCCGAACAGAAGAAAGATGACAATGACTGTCGATCAAAGGCGCTTGTTTTTCCATCTGGACTTTTCCTTCTTCCTCAGTTATTCTGCCGGTAATTGTTATGCCGAGGTGGTGAAACAGGTAGACACAAGGGACTTAAAATCCCTCGGCCCGCAAGGGCCGTGCCGGTTCGATTCCGGTCCTCGGCATTCATTTTGACCAAAATTCCGGGAAATGTTGAGGGGTTCGTACGCGCCAAACCCTCTGGATATTTTCGGAGCTTAAGGCCTGAGCAGCGCTTCCGTGTGCAAATAATTTTCCTTGAGACATTCCCATGATCTGATCGGCAACAAGGCTCGCCTCCTGTAGGTCGTGATAACTCGCCAGGATGGCGCTACCCTGCCCCACTACCTGACGAAAAAGTTCGGCGACGAGGATCTTGTGCCGGAGATCGAGGGGAGCGCTTGGCTCATCAAGCAGGTAGAGCGGAGCAGGAAGCAAGAAGGTCCTCACCAGATGAAACAGACGCCGTTCTCCTTGGGAAAACGTTAGGAATGACCTCGGATCGTTCAACAGGGGATCAATTTCAAGCTGCGCGCAGAGTTCCTGAACACGGGTGAGCTGGTTTTCCGACAGATCAACCCATCGCCCTTCCAAGGGGTAGGCTCCTGCACTCAGGACACCTAAAACGCTCATCGAAGAGCCTTCGTCTTCGGAACACCACCGTCTGAAACGAGACGCTTCTGCATGGGAATACTCTTGCGCTGGCCGCTGATTCCACAAAACCATGCCGGAACTGGCTGGCCTGAGCAAGGCAGCAGCACGCAGAAGGGTTGTTTTTCCAGCGCCGTTGGGCCCCACCAGGGCCGTTACGGTTCCAGGTTGCAGTTCAAAATTGATCCCCTCGATCAGAGCCTTGCTGCCGACAACGACACTCACGTCTTCGAAGGAGAGCGCCGCACCCATCAGGCGGCCCTCCGTAAGGATCGAATCAGAAGAAAGATGAAAAAGGGTCCACCCAGCAAGGCTGTGAGAAGGCCGACGGGCAACTCAAAAGGCAGGGCAACAACACGAGCAAGCGTATCTGCCAAGGTCAGAAACCCCGCTCCGGCCAAGGCTGAAAGCGGAACAAAATAGCGGGCGTCTTCTCCCCAGAGCAGCCTTAATGCGTGAGGAATCATCAACCCCAGAAACCCAATGGCCCCTGTTGTAGCGACGCAACCTGCGGCCAAAAAAGCCACCCAAGCCAAACTGATGAGACGAAAACGTACAACGGGCAGCCCAAAGGTCGCCGCGGTCTCATCCCC
>JABEVL010000158.1 GCA_013043995.1 Spirochaetales bacterium
GACAATGCCGACTGGTTACTGAAACTCAATTACATCGAAATGTTGCGTGAGGTGGGCGTTCATTTTTCTGTCAATCGAATGCTTTCCTTTGAAACCTACAAAATGAGGTGGGAGACAGGTCTTTCCTTTATTGAATTCAATTATATTATTTTGCAAAGTTATGATTTTATGAAACTAAATGAACTTTTGGGAGTCCGTCTCCAGGTTGGCGGAGATGACCAATGGGGAAATATGGTTTCAGGTATCGATTTGACAAGAAGAATGAGGGGAGAGGAGGTTTTCGTTCTCACTTTCCCGCTTTTGACAAGTTCAGACGGCAAAAAAATGGGCAAAACAGAAAAAGGGGCCGTCTATCTCGATCCTTCCAAAACCTCAGTATTTGAGTTTTATCAGTACTGGAGAAATGTTCACGATAATGACGTGGCAAAGTTTCTCAAAATTTTTACCTTTCTAGAAGTTCAAGAAATTGATGCCCTTTGTGCCCATAGAGACGAAAGAATCAACAACGCGAAGGCTCTTTTAGCCTTTGAAACGACTAAACTCGTTCATGGTGAAACCGAAGCGCTAAAAGCCCAAGCCTCGGCCCAAGCCGCCTTTGGTTCCAGCGTGCAGGATGTATCGGCTATTCCGAGTGCGGTGCTGGAACTTAACAGAATCCACTCTGGAGTTTTAGTTGTCGACCTTTTGGTGGAATCTGGGCTTGCCCCCTCCAAGAGAGAGGCTCGAACCCTGATCACCCAAGGTGGTGTGAGTCTCAATGACACAAAGATCCAGTCCCCCGAACAGCAATTATCTGAATCTGAGATTCGAGACGGTAGCTTTTTATTCAAAGCGGGTAAGAAAAGACTGTTCAGGTTTCTTGTCGAATAAATCTTGACCCTGCAGAGAGGATGAAAACGATGACGGTGCAACTCTTTGTAAGAAAAGCAGATCGCGAAAGTCAAAAAGCTGAACGCTGGTTAAAAGAGAGGCGAAAAGATTTTGCTCGAATCGACGTAGACGTTCAACCTCCATCTCCAGCAGAACTTGAAAGTGTCGTTCGATATTTTCACGGGGACTGGAACTCACTTTTCGACACCACAGGGAAATCCTGGAAAAATGGCGGGTTTTCATGGAAAGTTTTTGACCCTAAATCAGAATTGCTTGCTCATCCCGAGTTGTTAAAGCTTCCCATTCTCAGGTCATCTCATCAGGTCCTTTTAGGTTTTGACGCCGGCAAGTATGAGAAATTTTTTCTTGATTTATAATTGAGAAACTACAAATATCAAATCAGGATGTCATAACTAAACTTTCCCTATTGTTTTTAATGACATTCGTGCTAACCTATCTGAAGAGGTCTAAGGAGGGCCATTTTATGAGGGTTTTGATCGTTGAAGACGATAGCCGCATCCAATTACTGCTCGCACAAAGCCTCAAAGAAGAGGGTTTTGAATCTGAAATGGTCTCTTCTGCAGAAGAAGCGCAAAAATCTCTGCACGACCGCGAATTCGATGCATTCGTGCTTGATGTGATGCTCCCGGGGGCAAGCGGGCTTGAGCTGTGTCAACAGCTTCGTGACTCAGACTACAAGCAACCCATTCTTGTATTGACGGCTAAATCTTCGGTCAACGACAAAGTCACCGGACTCGACGCAGGGGCGGACGACTACCTGACAAAACCATTTGAGATAGCTGAATTTAAGGCCCGCATCCGGGCCCTGTTTCGTAAAGCCAAGGGCTACCCCAGAGCAGTGCTCGAAGCAGGGGGACTCATCCTGGATCCAAACTCGAGGTCGGTCCTTCGGGAAGGACAGGAAATTTTCCTTTCAAAAAAAGAATCTCAACTTTTAGAATACCTTCTGCGGCATCAGGGGCAGGTCGTTTCCCGTGCCATGATTGCCAAATCGGTTTGGGATTCTGAAATGACGTTGTATACAAATGTCATCGATGTTTTTGTCAACCGGCTCAGAAAAAAAATCGATGAAGGGCACAGAAATCGTTTAATTCATACGGTTCGTGGCAAGGGCTTTATGATCGGTGAGCCCATTCCTGAAATCGAGGACAGGGTGTGAGACCAGGGATTTCCATTCGTCAAAGGCTCACGGTAACTCATGTTGGACTGACATTTGTCTTGCTGGCGACACTGGGGTGGGTCTCCTATCTTTATTTTGAAACGAATCAAGAACATATTCTTGATGATTTTTTGAAAAATGAAGCAAAGACGATCTTGGTTTCTTGCGACGATTTTTGGAAATCCCACTCGGATATTTCTATAAACCTTCAAAACGCTGATTTTAAAATCTTTCTCCAGAACTATTGGGCGGCTCGCCTCAACGAACCCTCCCCTTTTAAATCCACAATTTATCTATTTGATAGGAAGGGGCAGGTTGTTGGCAGCTCAAATCAGGCTTTGCATCTCGATGGACATTTAGCCGGCCTTAGTAAAAGTCGCGAAGCTTTTAAAACCGTAGTCTTTCAAGGTCCGCCCTACCGCGTCTTAGATCAGAATTGGACCTTCAAAGGGCGCCGTCTTGGTTCTGTCAGTGTCGCTTGTTTATTGACAGACAAAAATGCCACGGCCTGGGGTTTTGGTTTGACGCTTTTCCTTCTTCTGGCAGCTTCGGTCCTTGTCAGCTCTTTTTTAGGAGCGTTCTTGATCGAAAAAGCTTTTAAACCCGTCGCAGAGATGGCACGAGCAGCTTCCAGAATTTCCGAAACCAATCTTAAAGACCGACTTCCTGAACCGCCGGGAAATGATGAAGTGGGATTTCTGTCTCGAACCTTGAATGCCTTGCTTCAGCGTCTTGAGGTCGACAGGAGTTTTCAAGAAAATCTTGTTCAGGATCTTTCGCATCAGCTGAGAACTCCTTTGACGGTATTGCGGGGACGCAACGAGAATGCCCTCAATTTATTGGAAGACCGTTCCCGGGTACGTGAAGTTTTAGAAGATAATCTCATGGACATCGACCAGATCGTGGCCTTCCTCAATACAATGCTGCACCTGGCAAAGTTGGAGAACGGTCTTGAAACGACACAAAAGGTGAGGGAGGACGTTCTTCATTTGGTCAAAGAACTGGGCGAAGAACTTCAGCCACTTTGGGAAGAAAAAAATCTTCATTTTGTCATATCAAAAGAGGGACAGGACCTTCCTTGGGAAAACTTTCCGGCGACCTGGCAAGTTTTTGATCCTTTCCAAACTCGTCAAGCTCTTATGAACATTTTAGATAACGCCTATCGTTATGCGCCAGAGGGGAGCGTTATACGTGTCGATTTTTCTGAAAATTGTGACGACGATATCGTTTTCAAGTTGACAATTTTCAACGAAGGACCACCCATTCCACAAGATTCCATGGATAAGATTTTTAAGCGTTTTTATCGTGTGCGGGGTCAACCTGAGGCCGAAGGTTTTGGATTGGGGTTGGCCATTGCGCGCAGCCTGATGGAGAGCCAACATGGGCATTTACGCGCCTTTAATCCACCCCAAGGCGGGGCTGCCTTCGAGTTGAGTTGGGAATACGAAAAACCAGAGAAAACGTGAATCCAATCAGGTCTAAAAGCGATTTGTTCTCCACGAGCCTCTAGGAACTGGGTGTGCTGTCTTGTCATTTATGCATGGCCAAAGTTGTTGCATTATGACTACGGGAGCACTTACTCTGTATACTTTTTTTAGAAAACCTAGGAATCCGGCAAAACAAGCCTCCTTATTCAAAGACAAAAAGCGGAGTGCAATTTTTGAGAATCAATGCAATTGTACCTTCAGAGATGGTCAAACTGAAAAAGCCCACTTTGTTAAGGAACCCCAAGTTCGTCTTGAAATCAGTAAGTTGACCTCAAAGGCTTCATCCGAAAAAGTCTCTCAGCAGTTTTTGGAAATTTGGCCCGTTGCAAAATTGATATTCATTTCAAATAATATTATATAAAACATATATTGACATTATCATATTTAATGATGTATCCTCTGACACGGAATAGGACTTCAGTGGTTTGAAAAAGACTGTGGTGTGCTGAATTGTCGAGGAGTTTTAGTGAAAGAAGCATTGCTCAAAGCTGTTGACCAACGCTACACGCCGTTGGCCGGTTCCTGCTGTAGTCTTTCATGCGGAGGAGCCCTGAACTACGCCCAGTCTCAGGAAGGTGAAGTTGGGCTTGACCTAGGCTGCGGAAGGGGAAACGACGTGATCCGCTTGGCCGAGCAGGTCGGACCCACGGGTTTCGCCTGGGGACTAGATCTGTCGGAGGGGATGGTCGAAAAAGCTCGAAAAAATCTAGAAAAGTTTGGGGTGAACAACGCACGAATCGTTCAGGGCGATCTCGAGAAACTCCCCTTTGAAGATGAAAGTGTCGATCTGGTGATTTCCAACTGTGTCCTCAATCACGCCTACAATAAAAAAGATGTTTGGAAAGAAATTTTCAGGGTGCTCGTTCCAGGCGGACGCTTTGTTGTTTCGGATATTTACTCCTTAGAGGCTGTGCCGGAGGAGTATCGAGAGGATCCAGCGGCTGTCGCTGAATGTTGGGCAGGTAGCGTTGAACGTGGTGTTTACCTGAATCAAGTGAGCTCCGCTGGTTTCCATAAAATCGACATCCTTGACGAATCCGAACCCTACACAAAAGCAAAAATTGAGGTGGTGAGCTGGACATTACGGGGCTGGAAAATGCCCTCCCTGCCCACGCCTTAAAGAGGAGGTTCTATGAAAAAGGGTCTGCAAACTTTGATCCGCAAATCGTCGGCTCAGGCTAAACCCGTGGCACAGTGCTGTGCCAAAACGTCAAAGACCGTGGCGGGGTGCCACGACTGATTTCCTGGCCGTGAAGGGGGACCTTCACGGCCCCTTACGAGGTCAACATGATTCCGTCCCGTCACAACATCTTTTCCCGGCTAGCCAAGTCCGACAGGTGGTTCATTCTCAATCCGCTCAGCCGACAGGCTGATCTTTTAGATGAAGCTACGGCCAGAGAATACCAAAGCGCCGAGTTTGAGGACGTTCAGCTTTGGGTTGAAAAAGGCTACCTTGTCGATCCCCAAAGCGAGTCAGATCGGTACAAGCATGCATACCTCGACTTTCTTGAACAGCGTGACCGCGACGAGGTTCAGATTTTTTTCGCTCCCACTTACGCTTGTAATTTTGCCTGTTCCTACTGTTATCAAGATGGCTATCAGGCCGAACCACTTTGGCCGGATCCTGGGGTTCTTGAAGCCTTTTTTGCCTACATCGATGATCATTTTCAAGAACGGAGCAAGTACCTGACGTTGTTTGGTGGGGAACCGTTGATGGATGGAGAAAGGGTTCGAGATTTTCTAAAGTCTTTTCTGGACCGAGCGGCCCAGCGAAAATTGGAAACCGCGATCGTCACCAACGGCTATCATCTCGTGGACTACGTTCCTCTATTGAAAAACTTTCTGATACGCGAAATCCAGGTGACGTTGGATGGCTTGTCCGAGGTTCACGATCGACGTCGGCCCCACCGGGCAGGCTTGTCCTCGTTTGATCGCATTGTTAGCGGTATCGATGCGGCACTTGGGGCCGGAATCTCGATCAATCTTCGTATGGTCGTTGACCGAGAAAATTTGGGGGAAATCCCGGGTTTGGCCCAGTTCGCTATCGACCGCGGCTGGACAAAGAACCCCCGGTTCAAGACTCAGCTGGGACGGAATTACGAACTTCATACCTGCCAAAGTGAGGCGCAAAGGCTCTATTCCCGGGCGGAACTCTACCGGGATGTTTTCGATTTCGTCAGGCGCTTTCCGCACATTCTTGAGTTCCACAAGCCTGCGTTTTCTTTGGCTAAATTTTTATGGGAAAACGGCGAACTTCCTCAGCCGCTTTTTGACGCGTGTCCGGGAGCCAAAACTGAATGGGCTTTCGACGCCTCGGGTAAAATTTTCGCGTGCACCGCAACGATCGGCAAGCCTGGCGAAGAGCTGGGAACCTTTTACCCCAAGGTCAACCTTAAGGATCAAAAAGTCGCCGAGTGGGAAGATCGCGACGTCACAACGATTCCTGAATGTCAAAACTGTTCCCTGGCTTTGGCCTGTGGCGGAGGTTGCGCATCGGTAGCTCAAAATCGCACAGGCAGGCTGAAAACCCCTGACTGCCGTCCTGTGACCGAGCTTTTGTCTTTCGGTCTAGAGCTCTACTTTCCTGAGTTGGAGGAAACTCGTGTCTGAATTGATTCATGAAACCGATACCGACAATTTCGAGCGCGACGTATTGACGCAGGAGCTGGCCCTCGTGGATTTCTACTCTACCGAATGTCCACCCTGCGAAGCCTTGGCAGCCAAGTTTGAACCCTTGAGTGCAATTTGGGGGGAACACGTCCGATTTGTTAAAATTCATCGTCAAGCTAATCGCGAGCTTGCCAAAAGCCTGGACGTGACGGGAAGTCCGAGCCTGCTTTTTTTCAAAAAGGGCAAAGTTGTAGGAAAAAAGCTCACCGGAGGGATTCGGCGCAACGAGATTTTGCGCAACCTCGAAGCCCTGGTACCTGTCGAAGTCCAGGCCGCTCTTCGGCTCAAGGTTGTTCCCCAAGAAACTCACGTCGACGTTTTGATCCTGGGCGGCGGCCCTGCAGGACTCACCGCAGGAATTTACTTGTCCCAAGCTCATCAAAAAGTCATCGTCGTAGATCAGGCTCTTCCTGGGGGTTTTGTCGCAACCACGCACCAAGTTTCCAATTACCCGGGGTTTATTCAAGCTCAAGACGGCTACCAGTTGAGCCACAATATGGCCGAGCAGGCCAAGGCTAACGGGGTGGAATTTCGTTCTGCCGTCGATTTGGACGAGATTGATCTTGAAAATCATTCGGTTCGAGTGGACGGCTGGGAAACGATCCGTGCGCGTAAGCTCATCATCGCTACGGGTTCTAAGCCCAAACCCCTGGGGGTTCCCGGTGAGTTTGAATACAGAGGACAGGGCATCAGCTACTGTGCAACTTGTGATGGTAAGTATTATCAAGACAAAGAAATCATCGTGATTGGAGGAGGAAACTCGGCGATCGAAGAATCGCTCTTTTTAGCCAAATTCGCCTCTAAGATCACCATCGTTCATCGTTCGTCACATCTGAAAGCGAACAAAGAAGCGCAGTCCAAGGCATCTGGCGAGCCGAAGATGAGCTTTTTACTGGAACATCGCGTCCTTGAGATTAAAAAATATGCGCCGTTCCAGATGGGAGTTGTCGTCGAAGATCAAAAAACAAAGCTCGTTCGTGAAATCCCAGCTCACGGTGTATTCATTTTTATCGGCTTTGAACCCAACGTTGAGCTTTTTTCCGACAAGCTCAAGCTCGATCCCTGGGGCTACGTTGAGGTGGACGCCGAAATGCGTACCAACCTGCCCGATGTCTTTTCGGCGGGCGACGTGAACTCCAAGCCTTTTCGTCAGATAACAACGGCTGTCTCCGATGGGACCATCGCCGCCATCGCCGCAACCAAAGAGCTCGAATGAACTGCGCCGCTTGTGCTTCCCACACGTGCCGAGTCCTGAAGCCGTGCGGTTCCGAATCTTTTAATCGTCGTGGAATTCTCGCTCGTTATCACGAACCCAAAGTTCAATCTATGTTGCGTTCTGCTGCGGCCTTGGTCGACGGCGGGCGGGCAGGAACGTTGTCACGGCTCGAAGAAGTCCTCGAATTTGCTCAGTCGCAGGGGTACAAGAAACTTGGTTTAGCCTACTGTTGGGGACTTGAGGATCTGGCCATTTCTCTTTTAAAAATCATCAAAACTAGGGGACTTTCTGCAACGGCCGTCTCTTGCACGGTGGGGGCTGAGCCTCAGTCGGCGCTCAATTCGGCTTCAAAGCGCTCAGGTGTTGCCTGCAACCCCATCGGACAAGCTCATCAGCTTCACGCCGAAGGGGTCGACTTTGCCGTTCAGGTCGGCTTGTGCCTAGGGCATGACGTCCTCTTTACCCGAGAGTTTCAGGGTGACCAGACGACCCTTATCGTCAAGGACCGCAAGTTCGCACACAACCCACTTTTGGGTGTCGAAAGTTTGTCCAAATTTGACCTGCTTTCTCGTACGGTTTAGAATATTTTCCATGTGGAAGTCATCGAAAGCAAAGGCTGTCAAAGAAGCCAAGGCCCTGAAAGATCTGCAAGAGGCAGTAAAGCGTTTTCAAGAGATTTTTGGTCAAAACCGTTTGCAGGTTTCAGAACAGGTTTCCGAGCTCCTGAGGATTGTCGACTCAGCCCTGTCGACCAACCAGGCTGGGGGCGACGCTGTAAGGCGCGCTGAGGGTTTTAACAAGGCCTTTCAAACAGCTTCGACGCAGTACGACCACGTGGCTGAACGGATGGACGTCCTTAAAGAAGGGCTTTTAGCTTCGGCGAGTGCCGCAGAACAGACCTCGGCAGCCGCCGAAGAAATGGCCGCTTCCATCGAGCGCATCAGTCAAGAAAGTTCGCACAGCTACACTGAAATTCAGGAAATCACGGCTCTCACCCGCCAGGGCCAAAATGAAATGTCACAGACTTCTTCCCTAATTCGTCAGATGACGAGCGCAATCGGGGATTTGCGCGGTTTCATCGAAGTGATTGACGATATCGCCGCTAAAACTTCGATTTTGGCCATCAATGCCGCGATTCAGGCCGCTCACGCGGGGGTTGCCGGACGTGGGTTCGCCGTTGTGGCCGACGAGGTTCGCAAACTTGCCGAGTCCTCTTCCAAGAACGCCGAAAGCATCGCTCGGCGCATGGTTGGGCTGATTAGCGACATTGGCGAGGCCGAAAAAGCTTCAGACCGGACGTCAAAACTTTTTGGAACCACAGAGCAACGCGTTCAGGCGGCTGCAGGTAGCTTTTTGGAAATCGAACAAGGGACCAAGGAATTAGCGATCGGGGGAAGGGAGATTCTCAGCGCTGTCCTTTCGCTCCGTGAAAATACAAGTAAGATGCACGACGCGGGTGAAAGTGTCGTGGATGCGATTTCAACTCTTCGTCAAGGGCTTGACGGCTTGAAAATCAACTGGAATGCCGTCGAGAATGATCTTAAGACGATTCGAACTCACGCTACTGAAGTGAATTTTGACAGCCTGACGATCTCTCAAAGCTTTGTCTCGCAGATCCAAACCCTGCGCAGTCTCGAAAACCTTGAGACCTCTGATTTGGCCTTGTTGGCATCGGAGCTTAAACTTCAACATTCCGCCTGGAGTTCCAGGATTCGTGCCGCGATCGACGGCCGGATCACCTTAAAATCTCACGATGTCTCAGATCCTCATACGAGTGCACTGGGAAGTTGGTTGCACTCTGACGGGAAAAGCCTTTTGCAGGAAGGTGTCTGGTCTGCTTTGAAGCAGAGTCACCAAGCGGCCCATGAGGCTGCCGTGGTCGCTCTTGCTGCCTACGAAAAAGGCGAACTTTTGAATGCTGAAAACGCCTACCAGGAACTTTCAAAACTTTCCAAAAAAATTCTGGAGGTTATTGATTCCGATTTTCGCGGCAGGCTTGATTCCAGCTTTAAGCCTTTGGTCAGCTGGGGCCCGGACCTTCAGTTTGGACTGGAGAAAATCGATCAGCAGCACCACCAACTGGTCGACCTGATCAATGAGCTTCACAAGGCCGTCATGCTGGGGAAAAGCAAAGACGAAATCGGAAAAATTGTGAAGGGCTTGGCCGATTACACAGTTTACCACTTTACCGATGAGGAAAAGGCCTTTCAGAATACGCCCTATCCCTACAAAGATCAGCATGTTGCGATCCATAAAAAGTTTGTCAACCAAGTCGTAGATCTTCAAAGTCAGTTGGCTGCTGGTAAAACAGTTCTCGGCAGCGATACTTTGGTTTTCCTGAAAGATTGGCTGGTGAACCATATCCAGGGTACCGACAGGATCTACGTCGAACATGTCCTAAGGGCGAACCTTTCAGCATGAGGTGATCTAAAAATGGGAAAGTTTTTATTTCTGTTTCTAGTGACGAAAGTCGCATTCCTTGGTGCTCAAACGATCGACGATCTAAGGTTTTGGACAGAAGAATTTCCACCGTACAACTTTGTCGAGAACGGCGTTCTCAAAGGCAAGTCAACCGATTTTTTGGCCAAGGTTTTCCAAAAGCTACACGCCCACCAAACGATTTCCGATGTTCAGGTCCTTCCTTGGGCTCGGGCCTACCAGCTCCTTCTCAAGACTCCTGATGCCGTTTTGTTCACCATGACCAAGACTCCAGAAAGGACCCCGTTGTTTTACTGGGTAGGTCCGATTTCTCGTTCCAACAACGTTCTGATCGCCCTTAAAAACCGAAAGCTGAACCTTGCGGGGTCCCTGGCCAACAGTTCTCTGAGTTTTGGAGCAGTTCGTGACGATGCCGGAGCCCAGCTCCTTACCAGCTTGGGCGTCCCCCCCTCACGTCTCGATCTGACGACTCGGGCAGATCAGTCGCTTAAAATGCTCGTTGCTGGAAGAATCGACGTCTTTGCCTTCGACGAGACCGTGGCCCAATGGTGGATGAAACGTCTCGGCTACCCCATTGCTGATTTTCAAACGGTGCGTGTGTTGGCCCGGGGCGAACACTATTTTGCATTGAATAAGCAGACCCCTCTGGCTCTCGTTGATCTTTTCAGAAGAGCCGTCAATGAGGTCCTGGCCGAGAAAAAATCTCCTCAAAAACAATAAAAAATAGACGATCTGATAAGAAGCTTTCCGACATAAAGTATTTAAAAGCTTGTCAAAATGATTTCTAAGTATTTAGTAATTAGATTTTATGGACTTTTTAAATTTCTCTTGATGTTTTAGAGGACTCGGGTTAATGTTTTTACATGAAAAGAGTAAGATCGTCCTTTATTCTGAGCTGTTTTATTCTCATTTTGTCAGCCGTTTCGCCCATTTGGGGCATGGGGACTGCTGAGAAAGATTACCACAACGTAAAGGGTAAAGGAAATTGGACACACACCTTTGACGTTTCAAAACTCAAACCTGGTCAATACAACATTCTGGTACGAGCTCGAGATGTTGCGGGCAACACGTCGTACGCTGGGCCCTACAATGTTTTTGTGGACCCGAGGGCCAACCTTCCCGTATCATCGGTTTTGATCCCCACCGAAGGTCAACGTGTCGGCGGCGACCTCGACATCCTGGGTGCAACGTCGGGCGGTGAGGGAACGAACAAGGTGGAAGTCCGGCTAGATAACGGACCTTGGCAGGTGGTTCAAGGCTCTGCTTTTTGGTCTTATTTTTGGAAAACCGGCCAGGTCCACGACGGTCCCCATACTGTAGAATCCCGTGCGACAGATTCCGACGGTTTAACAGGCCCCGCGACCAGAGTTTCTTTTTTCCTCGACCGTGAAGAACCTTCCATTCAGGTTTCTACAATGCCCAGCGGATCCCTCGTCGCCGGTAGCATCAACCTTGAAGGAACCGTTTCGAACCCCAATTTCATCCAATCTTTACAGGTAAGTTTTGACGGTAAGAAAACTTTTCAAGACCTGGGCTTGGGGGGGGATTCCAACAAGCCACAACGCACTTGGCAACTTCAAATTGACACAAGAAAATTCAAAGACGGCCCGCTGATCCTTTGGTTCAGGACTGAAAACGCCCTCAAGTCCAAGGGAAGCTTGGCCTACCTCCTTTTTGTAGATAACACGCCGCCCAAAATCACCCTTTTGTCGCCGAGCATGTCGACACCTGTTCATGATCAGATCAACCTCGTCGGTAAGATCACGGCCCCCATGGGTTTGAAAACGTTGACCTACCGTGTGGGAGACGCTCACCCGATTTCTATTCCCCTCGTGGCGGGAAATCCCTACTTTAGCGTTCCTGCCGATCTGAGCAATGTGAGCGGTGACCAGGTCCAGGTTTCATTTGATGCGACCGACCCCTTAGGCAACTTGGGTAACCTCACCGAAACCCTCAAAGTTGACCCGAAAGGCGGTTACCCGACGCTCCAGCTTGATCCAAGCCTCGAAGGACAAAAGCTCAAGGCTCCTGTGTGGGTTGAAGGCTCTGAAACCTGGGAGACAGGAACTCCGTCTGTAGTTTACAAACTCAATAATGAAGCTGAGGTGAAAGTCCCATCGGGGCCAGTCTTTCGCTTTGAACTTTCCAAAGTGAATTCTGGGACAAACCGTCTGACCCTTTGGCCTGTGGACGGGAAGGGCCGCCGCGGTCAGCCCGTCAAAGTTAAGTTTGAAGCCGCTTTGGGAGCCCCTCAAATTCTGGTCGAAAGGGTGAGCTCCAAGGGCAAAGCACAGAGTTTTCTACCTGGTCTTCGCTTGCGTGCCGATGGTTCAGCACATTTGCTTGGCAAAGTCGAATCCGATAACCCTTTAAAATCTTTGAGCTGGACGGTGGGCTCGCTGGCTCCGGTTTCTGTGCCCCTAAACGGCTCGTCCAGGTCAGTGCCCTTTGATGTGAATTTTACTCAAGACCCGCCGTTTGGCTACGTCCCCATCGAGCTTCAGGCGACCGATGTTCAGGGACTTAAAACCGTCTGGAAATCTTTTGTGTGGTTTGATGACTTTTCGGTTCCTTACGGCCCCGACGGCTTGACGTTCCCGGATGAGGCTCAGCCTCTTCACGTGATTACACCCGCTCGACCCTGGGTTGGTTGGTTTCAAGGGGGAAAACCCGTTTCGGTGGCGATTCAAGGAAACAATTCGGATAAGTTGAGTGCTCAGATTGATGGTCAGAGGATTCGGCTTGTGGCTTCGGGCGACGGAGTTGTGGATAGACCCGTGGTGGTTGTTACCGACGACAAGGGGCGACAAACATCGGCGACCCTGGGAAAACTTGTCGCTGAAACCGCCTTGCCAGTCGTCAAGATTGTTTCCCCTGCCGAAGGTTCCTGGGTGGTTCACCAAATTCACCTCCGAGTTCATGTGGACGATGCCTTGGGAATCGCCAAGGTTTCCGCCTCGGTGGATTCTGGCGTTCATTGGACCGAGCTGACGAACAGTTCTGGGAATGAGTGGACGGCAGATTTGAGCGCCCTGCCAGGTCAGGGGCAATCGGTTCTGGTTCGTGCTACAGACTTGGGTGGCCAGAAATCGACGGCGAGTGTCGCAGTCCGAAGCGACGTATCAGCCCCCAAAATCACCTTTGCCCAGTTACCCGCGATGCCGGCTTCACCGGGTTCGATCATCGTGGCGGGCAGGGTTTCCGAAGACGGAAAGCTGGTTCAGCTCCAATCCGTTGTCGGCAATAAGGTGAACGACTTGCCTTTGGGGGAAGATTTTGCTTTTGTGGCTGACCCTACGCAACCCATCAGCGTTCGAGCGAAGGACGCGGCGGGCAATATCTCGCAGGCTACCTACACGCCTTTTGCAGTTGCCGACAAGGCCGACCCCCGGATTTTGGTCACTTGGCCGGACAGCACTGCGACGAGTTTTAGCGGTGCTTTTCACGTAGTTGGTCGTGTGGTGGGTTTTACAGGAACGCCGAGCTTGACTGTAGGGTTCGGCTCAGGGCAAGCCAACACCGTGAACTTGGACACTCACGGTTGGTTCAGTTTTCTTTGGGACCCCAAAGTTCAGAAAGATCCCTCAATGCACCTTTTGGTCACAGCAGGTCAAAATCGCAACCAAATTGATACCCAACTCCCCTGGGACCCCAACGCAGGCCGCACGGTGCCAAGCGTCGTTGGGTTAGACGGCAGCAAAGTCTCCCAGGTCGATTTCGCAGGGAGTTTGGAAGGTCCTAACGTAGCGGGTTGGGCTTGGCAGCTCGATAACGGAACCCCAACGCGGGTGAGTGCAACGACTTCTGGCGTGTTTCACCTTGTCGTTCCTGGAGTTGCTCCAGGAGATCACACGTTGTCGGTACGTGGACTGGACGTTGGAGGAGGGAACGGGCACAGCGTTTCATGGCGTTTTCACTTGATTGACCCTCTGGCTCATCAACCAAGTTTTGACCTGCCCTTAGGAGCTAGCATTTTAGCACAAACCCAGAACCTGACAGGCAAACTTTTAGCAAGTGCTCCTTTGACGAAGGCCCAGTACCAGGTGTTTGCTTGGGGTAGAAAAGGCGACTGGCAGGATATGAACACTCAGAGTGGAAACAATGGGACGACAACCTTTTCGGTTCCTTTGGACCAGAATCTCCCTTACGGGCGCCTTGTTGTGCGCGTCCGATTTGAAAACAGTGATGGTTCAACAACCTCGTCAGAAACCTGGGTTCACAAGATTTGGCCTAAAAAGCAGGCACCGGACGTGACCGAAGGTATAAGATGGAACGACGCGCGCGTGAACACCGAAAACAAAGTCGACCTGCCGGCTGGTGGTAGTTTCGAGGCGGTCTTTTATGGAAGACCGATCGAACGTGTCAGCCTTGATCCTTCTGATCAACCGCTCAAACTGACGCGGCAGGGGAACCTTCTTAGCGTCAGTGCCGATCAAGACGGCGTCTGGGGGCCTGTTCAACTTGTCGTCAGAACAGTTGACGGCGATCTTTTCAAGACCATACCCCTGACCTTTTTGTCCGGCGGAGGTGGTCTCATCCTGAACATCAAGAACCCCGTAAACGGTGACTGGGTTCGCAATTCTCTTGTCGTAGACGCCAAAGCTTCGGCTCCTGCAGGCTTGAAACGTGCAGAGTTCAGCCTGAACCGGGGAAAAACTTGGACGAGATTGAGTTCTGATCAGTTCGCCCGCTCTAGACACGATACCGAAGCCGTTCTTAAGCTTGAGCTGCCCCTCGATTCGACGGAAAGTCCTATTCCACAGGGTAAACTTGCTCTCTGGCTCAAGGTTTATGACCAAACAGGTAAGTTTGTTGAAAAGAAGATTGTCGTTGACCGCGATTCCCTGCCTCCCAAATTTACCCTCATCACACCAACGCCGCACGGTAAAGTGATTGGGAAAACAACCATTGCCGGAACGGCCCAGGCTCCGGGTGGCCGTGTGACCAAGGTGGAATGGTCGGCAGACGGACAAAAATTTGAACCTGCACAAGGTAGCACAAGCTTTTTCTGGAATATGGATTTTTCCGCGTACGATCCCTTACCAAAAAATTTCTACATCCGGGTGAGCGACGAGGCTGGAAACCAAAGTGTTCAACCCGTTAAATTCCCTGTGGACGTGGAAGCGCGTAAACCCATTGTTCAAATTCAGACTCCGAGCGAAGGTCAGGTCCTTCGCGCTAATTTTTTAATCTCGGGAATGGCGTTTGACTATGCGGGAGTTAAGTCGATTTCCTGGCGCTTGGACGGTGGAGAATGGCAAACGATCCCCGTGACGAACGGTTTTAGCATCCCGATGAGTTTGACGAAATTGACCGACAATGAACACACGGTTGAGATCCGTGCAACCAACATCTACGGGAACGTAGGCAACATCGTCAAGCGTATGTTCAAAATTTCACTGGCAGAACCGATTTCGCTCGTTGTTCAACCCATCCTTGGACAGACCCAGCGGCGGAATATCGTTTTTGAGGGGGCGAGCTTTGACAGGAACGGCATCTCCAAGGTCGAAATTTCGGCTGACAACGGAAGAACGTGGAACTTGGCCGACCTTGAAAACAAAGAAACCTGGCTGAAAGACACCCCCCCCTCTTTGGCGAAAGACTATTTCACCGACCCGGCTTGGCGTAAGCAATGGCATTGGGCGTTTAATACGCGAAGTTTGAAAGACGGTACTTACTCCTTCCTGATTCGAGCTGTCGACAGTTATGGCACGGTTGGACTTTCTTCAGCCCTGGTTGCTATCGACAACACAGCCCCTGATTTGTTCCTTTCGGGACCCAAGGATGGTGAGGGAATTTTAGGGGGTATGGTGATCGAAGGAAGGGTGTCAGACAACGGGATTCTCAAGTCCGTGACCGCAGAACTGCGTGAAATCGCAGGCCCCGATTCCAGCGTTCCCGCAGGTCCTCCTGAGGCAAGTTTTGATCTGCCGTTGACCCCGACGTTTTCAGTGAAGGAAACCCCCACAGGGTTGCGAACAGGTTGGTACAACCTTCGGGTTGAAGCCGTTGATTCTGCCGGAAACAAAACCTGGGTTGCCCGAAACGTCCGCTGGGAAAAAACTCAGGTGTTGGACCGTGTCGATCTTTATTACCCCCTGCAAGGGGAAACTCTGGTAAGTCGCAGCGATGTCTTTGGCCGCTATGTGGGCACCTCCTCACCCCAAAAAGCCGTTCTCCTTGTTGATGGAAAAGCTGTAGCCTTGGGTGACATCACCCCCGAAGGGTTTTTTGACTTTCAGATCAATTCCACTTTGTTGAGTGATGGTATTCATACTGTTGCTGTGCGCATCGATGTTGCAGCCGACAGGTCGGTGACATCCGAAGAACGTGCCGTGAGCTACACTCCCCAAGGTCCCTGGGTAGCTGTCACAACTCCAGGCTCGGGAAGCTACGTTTCAAGCCGGCCCTGGATCAAAGGAATAGCGGGCTGGGCTCTCCCACCGCTTCCAGCGGCAGCAAGTTCGGCTGAGAAAGACGCTCGGAACCGTTTTATCGATGAACATCAGCCACAAAACGTCGAATTCTCACTGGACGACGGCAAGACCTTCAAGTTTGCGAACGGAGATGCACATTGGCAGTTCCGTCTGGAAGACTTGGGCATGAAGGACGGCCCCTTGCCGATCTTGGTGAGGGCCCAGTTTCGAGATGGTTCTTATGCCTACACACGGCTGTACGTTACCCTCGATCAGACAGCGCCAAGGGTGGTTATTCTTGAGCCCCAAGAAAATTCCAGTTTTAGAAAAACTTTGCCAGTGGCGGGGTGGAGCACGGACAATTATGGAATCTCCTCATTACAGGTTGCGCTGCGCCCTGGTAGTAAACAGAATTACGAGATTCCAAGCTTTATTCAAGGTTTGTACCTGGATGGAGATTTTTGGGGAGCTACCTACTGGACGACGGCCGTGGGCCTGACCTTCTTTAACGATAACGTCAAGCTTCAGGCCCTTATAGGGCAGGCTCCTGACGGCCGATTTAGCGGCATGGTTTCGGGAGCCAAGTTGATCGCCAACGTTGCTCAGATTCCTTTCTCGTACATTCTGGGACCCGACTGGACGTGGTTCTCGATGTCGGTCGGAGTTGGTGCAGATTTTTCGTATTTCTCGATGGGAGCTCCGTTGTTTAATTACTCCCAAGGCGTCTTCCTGGGTTCGGTTTTGGTCCAGTGGGAGTTTGCCAAAATCAGCTTCTTGGACAACCAGTTCTTGCGTTACATCTCGTTCTACAGCGAGTTTACTGCCTGGTTTATATCCTCTGACGTCAATCCAACGGCGGAGCCAAAGATTTCGGGTGGCTTACGACTAGGATTGTTCTAACAATTTTGCTCCCCGTAGGATGTGAAATTCTTGCGGGGGGCTCCTTTGTTTTTATCTCAAGAAAGATGGCCTCTAAGATTTCCCTGCGGTTGAGCTCAGAGCTGGGATATTCCAGATCCATCACTTTTTGAAGCTTCTCTTCTCATTGATTTTAGCACTTTTCCTTTGCTTTTTAATTCTTTCTTATTTAACAAATCGTTAAGGATCTGAGCTGTTGATTACCCCTATTTCCTGATAATTTGTTGATATGGACTTTCCTATGACAGCGTGCAATCCATGACAGAACCAGAGCGTCCAAACCGCTGGATAAAAACCCTGAAAGACAAACTCCAACCTGATTGGCTGAACCGTGACATCGGTCTGGTTTTCGGCGCACGGATGTCTATGAGTGCCGGAAGGGCAATGGCCGGCATCGTGGTACCTGTGTATCTCGCAGTTCTGGGATACCACGGTTTTTTAATCGGGCTTTTGTTTACAACAACGGCGATCACATCGGCTGTGATGTCTGCGCTCATCGGTTGGTTTTCTGACAGAATCGGGCGTAAGATATTTTTGATTACAACCCCTTTATTGACTTCGATTGCTTGTTTGTTTTTTGCTTTTTCACAAGTGGGAGCCGTGCTTTTTGTGTTTGCTGCCCTGGGATCTCTGGGCC
>JABEVL010000159.1 GCA_013043995.1 Spirochaetales bacterium
AAACGGCGCATTTCAACGGGGTCGAGTAGCACGTAGCCCTCTTTGAACCTGACCAGCCGGCGCGAGGCTTTCAAGAGTTCAAGAACCTGCTGATGGTCAAGAATCTCCCCCCCCACCTCGATGCACCATTTAAAGTCCAGAAGGTCGCCCAAAGCCAGGTAGGATGTGAGGTTACCGCCGCCTTTAACCTGGGCCTGGACCGTCAAACGCGGACGCAGTTCGCGCGAAAGAGCCTTGGGCAAACGGACCTCGACCCCCAAGTGCCGGAGCACCCAAGCCGACTCAGAAAGGAATTCCAGCAAGCGTTCGTCAGAAAGTGCCACAGAAGCCGAGGTCTGAAGCTCGTGCAGTTCTGGCAGGTAGCTGGCCAGCATGAGCACGACGCTCAGGGCCTGCACGGAGCTGGGTCGCAGCGAAGCTTCGTTGAGGGGAAGCCAGGAGTCGAGCTCGCTGTCTTTGAGCTCGGCTTTGAGCAGGTAGGAGGTTTTGGTGAGCTTGAGTTCCAGACGCAGTTTTCCAGGTTTGGGTTCAAGGACCGCTAACCAGCCTGCTATGGACTGGGGCGTGCTCCTGTACGGGTGCTCAGAAACGTTGAGCCCTTCGCCGTGGAAAAAAATCAGGGAAAACAGGTCTTGGGCGGAACGATCGGCGTCTAGGGCGCCGACCCGATGGACGTAGGCCGACAGGAGCGCTGTCAGGAAAAACTCCACGGTGCTCATCCCGTCGCCTTTTTGAACGACGTTCTTTTTCAGGTGGGGAAGGATCTCCAGAAGAGGCGGGGCGTGGGCCGCCAAGGCCGACATTCCGGCCTCAACCTCGGCGATTGAGCTCAAGGGTTTCCAGGCGATGCGCAGTTCGGGGTCCAACCAGACGGCGGGGATAAAAGCACACGCGTGAACAAGCTGGTAAAAAAACCTGAACAAATAAAAGAAGAACCTGTAGACCGCGTCTCCCGCCGACTCTTCGATCCCCAAAAACGCCGAAGCCAGGGCAAAAAGCTCGACGGTCAGCTCGCCAAGAATCGGGTTCTGGATCTCAAGCTTCACAGCTCCCCTTGCGGCCATTCTTTCAAGCTCGGAACGGCGGGCCAGCCCGAGGGTCGATACGGCCAACCAATCTTCCCCTACGGCTCCTCTTTTTCCCCAGGGCACGACGTTCGGTCCCCCTAAAAGAATTTCGTCGCAGTTTCGGACACTCTTGTGATAGAACTCGGCCAGGGTGATCTTGAAATTTCCCTGATCTGAAAAAGGCGGGGCGTCTTTGAGCAGGGCCAAGACGAGGTTCAGGTACGAACCGCTCACACTGAACACAGGTTCATCTCCGGGAGCTGCAAACGGCTGGGTGCGGGGAGTGCGGTGGAAAAGCTGGGGAATTTCAACGCTGAGGTGGGGAACCTCGAACGCCAGGTTGAGCCCCCGCAGTTCGAACAAAACCTTGGGATTCTGATCAACCTCGCCGCCGAGGGCGTAGTAAACGGCGGCCAGGTGCTTGCAAGGGTCTTCGCCGTCAGGACAATTGCACGATTTTTTTAGTTTGGACCAATCGTGGGGCAAAAGCTCGACACCGGTTTGGGCCAGTTGAGAAATCAAACTATCGGGAAGCTCCCCCAACCGAAGAGCCGCCTGGAGCACAGCGTCGTTCTGGACCAGGTCCAGAACCGACTGCCTTTCTTGGGGATCAAAGGCTGGAAACTCGATTTTCACCTTGTACCAAGGAAGATAACTCCCCTTCACCTTGGCGGTGACCTCCCGGCCCGCAACTTTCAAACCTTGCACGCGCCCTGTGTTGACGTAGGTTCGCCCGCGCTGAAGCCGGGCAGGATCGTTGCCGGCGTTGAGCGTTTCGATGAAGTAAGCTCCCCAGGGGGTGTTGCCGAAGGTCCGTCGTTTGGGCAAAAGCGTCAGGTCCTGTCAGCCCAAAATCCCTGATGCTGGAAAGAGGCCTTTCGGCTTTGAAGGATCGCCGGAGCCGGATGAGAAGGCTTCACGAACGGCGCAATAACTTTTTTCATGCGAACCTCCGAAAATCTCCCTGCAAAACTCGGGCCCCGGATGTGCGGGCAAAAGGGGCCGGGATTGAGAGGGAGCTAGAGGATTTTAAACTTAAATTCTGAAAATAAACAAGCAAAGGTTCTGGCAGGTGCAGCCCCCCGTCAGTTTCTGGGGGCACGGAAGGCGGCGTCGCCGTTCTTCATGAGTTCAAAGAACTGTTTCATCACCTGAGGATCGAAATGCCCTTGTTCTGACTCAAGCATGGTCTTTTTCGTTTCTTCCCAGGAAAGCCCCGCCCTGTAGGGTCTGTCCGAACGCAGGGCATCCCAAACATCGACGATGGCAAACAGCCGGGCGGCGAGTGGAATACTCTCCCCCTTGAGTTGACGAGGGTATCCTGTTCCGTCCCAGCGCTCGTGGTGGTAATGCGGTATATCAAGAGCGTTTGAAAGAAAAGGAATGGGCAAGAGGAGCTCGTAAGCATAAACAGGATGCTTCTTCATCAGCACCCACTCGTCATCGGTGAGCTTGCCGGGTTTCAAGAGGATATGGTCCGGGACACCCATTTTGCCGATGTCGT
>JABEVL010000160.1 GCA_013043995.1 Spirochaetales bacterium
TTCTTTTACTCTCGGATTTTGCACGGGATAAATAAAGGCCTACAGACTCGAATCCTGTTTGCCGATCCTCGAAGCAGGATGAGTATTCGCCTCAAGATCATTCTTATTGTCATTCCTCTTTTGACTGCTACCTTGCTTTTAACGGGTTTTGTCGCCGTTTTTTCGGCGGAAACCGGAATCACCAAGGTCGCGATCGCCTTTTTAGGTTTTAAGGCGGAAGAACTCAAAAAAAACGCTGATAGCCAGTGGAACCTTTTGGTCACAAACAACCTGACCGGCAACCCCGAGTACGTCAACGTCACCAAGCGGGCCGTTCAAAGCTTTGCTTCGAGCGTGATCCGATCGGACACGGAACTCATCTTTGCTCTGGATTCCCAGGGAAGACCCGCCATGTCGACCCGTTCCATTGCCTGGAAACCCGGCGAACTCGACGCCTTGAACGCGATGCAACAAGCGAAAAAAATCGGCTGGCAATCCTTTGAACTTGAAGGCAAGCCAAGGGTTGCCCAGATTTTCTTTTTTGAACCCTTCAAATGGTACGTCGTTGTTTCGGAAGAAAAGGCGGCCTTTTTTCAGGGAGTCCGCGAAATTAACCGCCAAAACTACATGATCCTGGGCGGTTCACTCTTGTTTTCGTTCCTTTTGCTGCTCTTCTTTTCCACTTACCTGACACGGCCCATCAAAACGATGGTGCGCACGATGCGCGAGATCATGCACGACAAGAACCTGGAACGCCGGGTCGAAGTCGAGTTTCCCGATGAAATCGGCCGGATGGCGGCGACCTTCAACCTGATGCTGGCCGAGCTGGAACGCGCGTACGGGCAGATCAAAAACTTTGCCTACCAGTCGGTGCTTGCCAAGAAAACCGAACAAAAAATCCGCAATATCTTTCAGAAATACGTCCCCGCCGACGTCATCGACGAGGTTCTGGGCAACCCCGAATCGATGCTGACGGGCGAAAACCGTTCGGTGGCGATTCTCTTTTCTGACATTCGGGGCTTTACGACCATTTCGGAGTCGATGCGTCCGGACGAACTCGTGCTTTCCCTCAACCGCTACTTCTCGCTGATGGTCGATATTATTGCCGAACGCAACGGCACCGTCGACAAGTACATCGGTGACGCGATCATGGCCATCTTCGGGGCCCCTCTCCGCAGCGGCAACGACTCGTTGTTGGCTGTCATTGCCGGGCTTGAAATGCAGGAGGCCTTGGGCAAGTTCAACCTCGAACAGGCCGAAAAAGGCAAGAAAGAGTTCCGCATCGGCGTGGGGATCAATTACGGCGAGGTTACCGTTGGCAACATCGGTTCTGAAAAAAAGATGAACTACACCGTCATCGGAGACAACGTTAATCTTGCATCGCGTCTTGAAGGTTTGACCAAGAAGTACCAAACCATGCTTTTATTCTCTGAGTCCGTTTACCAGAAAGTGGGCCGCTACGTGATGTGCAGGATGGTGGACAAGGTCGTTGTTAAAGGGAAAAGTCAGGGAGAAAGCATCTACACCGCCAGCAAGCTCTTGAACGACCACGAAAAACGCGGCTGGGCAACCTGGCATTCCGGCCTGGCGGCCTACTACAACCGGGATTTCAAGAAAGCCAAGCAACTGTTTCTGGAGGTCGCAGAGCGCTGGTTGCCCGAGGATTACCTCGCCCAGGAATTTGCCCTCCGCGCCGAACACTTCGCCGCTAACCCTCCCGAAGCCGATTGGATCGGGATGGAAATCATGCACGAAAAATAAGGTCTGTGAAAGACATAAAGGTCAAACGGAGAGAGAGGGATTCGAACCCTCGGTACGTTGCCGTACGCCGGTTTTCGAGACCGGTACCTTAAACCACTCAGACATCTCTCCAGGGTCGCGCTGATTATACTTAAACCTTTGTCTTTTGAAAAGTGGACCCGCTCAGTTCTTCGGGGTGCTTTTCCTTATTTTCCAAATTTTCTATAATGGCCTATGCGCTTCAAACTTTATCGTTCACTTGCCGTTCTCGTTTTGTTTTTGAGCCTGGGAGTCCCTCTTTTCGCTCGGCCTACGCCCATCCTGAGGGGGCTGGATTACGCCACGTCTTTTGAGATTCTCCCCGGCGGTCATTTTCTGATTTCTGAAAAGAAAGGCCTCATTTTAGAGGCGACACCCGAAGGAAAGGTTTCTACCTGGGCTGATTTGACCTCGTCGACCTACGATGTGGGTGATGCCGGACTCCTCAGTCTGGCCCTTGACCCTCATTTTGCCGAAAACGGTTACGTTTATGCCAGCCAAACCGCCGATGTGAATGGAAAAAAATCCTACAGATTGATCCGGCTCAAGCAGGAGAACGGGCAGGGAGTGCTGGATAAAATTCTTTGGGATGGGCTTCCTGCTGTTACCAAAGAGGTCGGGGGAATCGTGCGTTACGGCCCCGATGGCTGTCTTTACTGGGGTGTTGGTGCCGGGGGTGACGGCAAGGCCGCCCAGGATCCCACTTCGCTGCGTGGAGCCCTGCTGCGCCTGTATCCCGACGGAACGATTCCCTCCGACAACCCGTTCCCGGGATCCCCGGAGTGGGCTTGGGGTCTGCGCGATCCCCGTGGTATGACTTGGAACCCCGACAATGGCCATCTTTATGGTTTGGACCGGGGTGCCAAGGTCGTAGACGGAACCTTGGATGAGCTGAATCTTCGGGAACCCAA
>JABEVL010000161.1 GCA_013043995.1 Spirochaetales bacterium
GATCAGTTGGGGGTGAACCCAGTGGATCTGGCCGAGTTCCTGGATGATCTTCTCGCCCCTGAGGGCCCCGAGCGCCACCTTAGCTTTGAAGGTCTTGCCGCAGGTCTCGCATGCGCAACTGTATTCCTCCTGCCCGCAATTGGGAAGAAGGTTTCAACTGATCAAGCCACCCTCAAACTGTACTGTTTCCCGGGCCCACCATACTCTTCACCGCGAACTCCCGCGGCGGAACATCCGGCCGACAAAAGCCTCCCGCGAAAGACGCCTCAGCGCTAAGAAAATTCACTCCGCACACAAGCGTAACCGTGAAATTCGCGAAGATTAGTTGGACTGAGAACGCCAGCGTCGGGCGGTGTTCACCATACGGCGCAGACCCTCACGGGTTTCACTCCAGCCCCGGGTCTTCAGTCCGCAGTCGGGGTTGACCCACAGCTGGGCGTCCAGAAACTTTTGGGCCGCTTCGAGAATTTCGTCCATGCGGCTTTCGTCCGGTATTTCGGGAGAATGCACGTCCCAGACGCCCAGACCGAGTCCCCAGTCGGCGGCCCGGGTTCCCAAACGGGCGATCCATTCGGCTCCGCCTCGCGAAGCCTCCAGCGAAATCACGTCGGCGTCCAGCGCGTCGATCTTGTCCCAGAGCCCGTCAAAGTCCGCGTAGCACATGTGGGTATGGATCTGGGTCTCGGGTCGGGCGAGCGAAACCGCCTGGTTGAAGGCTGCGATCGACCATTGCCAGTAGGCCGCACGTTCGTCGGGACGCAAGGGCAGACCTTCACGAAAGCCCGGTTCGTCCACCTGGATGATTTTGAGACCGGTGCTTTGAAGCTCGCTAACTTCCTGGGCGACAGCTTGGGCTAACTCGCCGGCCTGTGCGGCCAGGGGGGACGAAGGTCGGGCAAAGGACCACTTGAGCAGGGTCAAAGGCCCCGTCAGCATTCCTTTGACGGGTTTGAGCGTGAGTTTTTGCGCCCATTCCAGCCAGCCCTCCGTCATGGAACGCGTTCTTCGGATCGCTCCTGTGATCAGGGGCGGTCGGACACAACGGGTTCCGTAACTTTGGACCCAGCCGTTCCGAGTGACCCAAAAGCCTTCAAGATTCTGAGCGAAGTATTCTACCATGTCGGTGCGTTCGAATTCTCCATGAACGAGAACGTCAAGACCCAGGGCCTCCTGTTCGGCGATTGCTTCCCGGATTCGTTCTTCGATCTTTTTGTCGTACTCGGCCTTGGTGAGCTTGCCGTCGATCCAGCTCCTGCGGTCGCGTCGAAGGTCTTCGGTTTGAGGAAAACTTCCGATCGTTGTTGTGGGAAAAGGAGGAAGCGCAAGGGCCTGGGTCTGGATTTTTTGTCGTTCGGCGCGAGTAAATTGGCGTTTTGACCAGGTGGGAACCACTTCCTCGGGGCGGGGGGCTTTTGCAACAAAATGTTCGGCCAGGGCTTCGCTGTGCGCTAGCCGAGCCGTCAGTTGAGCTTTCTGAAGGGCAAAAGCCAAACTGGGGCGAAGGGAGGACGGAACCTCGGGTTCGGTTTCCAAATCGTAGGGGAGGTGGGCCAGCGTGCACGAACTGCCCAGCCAAACGAGGCTCTCTTCGCGGTTGGCTTGGGCCGCCACGAGGTCCTGGTGAACCTCGGCGGGGTCGTCCACCCAGGGCGAGCGGCCGTCGACGGCACCGATCGACAAGAGCTTTCCCCGGGGCCAAATCGCACAGCAGCGTTGGACGGCAGGATGGCCCGAGGCGGCTGCGTCGATGTGGAGCCCCGACCAGGGGAGCCGAATTAAAAGATCCAGCTGATCGTCCACCCTTCCGTAGGGGCAGGCTCCCAACTGGGGGAGTGAAACGTTGCTGAGTCCTTCGTACAAGCGCAAAACAGCCCCGTCCTGGCGCTCCCCCGTCACGAACCAGGGTTCATCCCACTGGATCCAGTCCACGCCCGCAGCTCCCAGAGCTCCGGCTAAACGGGCATAAGCCTGGCCCAGGGAACGCTGAAATTCTTCCTTTTGTCCTTGATCTGTGGGAAAACCCAAAGTCCAGTTTCCACTGAAATAAACCGTCGCTGGACCCGGGAGTACCAATTTCAGGAGGTGCGCTTTCTGCCGGAGTTCGTGGGCGTCGCGGACTTGCCGGACAAAAAAAGAAAAGTCCTCGGCCCACGCTGGTTTGAGAGCGTCCCACTCGGGAACGATCTGGTGATAGTTTGTCCCGAACCACTTGCGCAAGGCCATGGCGGGCTTATCCGCGTGTCCCCGCGCCAGGGCCAAAAAACGATCCAGGGGACGTTCAGACTCGGCAAGCGAGGCAAAGCGCAAAGGAACCCTGCCCAAAGCGTAAAGAACTTCAAGGACGGGGTCGTAGCGGGAAAAATCGAGGGTCACAACGTCGAGTCCGGCCTGAATCTGCTGGGTCAAATGCACCCGGCGGAGCTTTTCTTCCCGGTCCGCCAGCTCGCGGGCGTCCAGTTCGCCCCTCCAGTAGCCTTCGAGTGCCTTTTTCCATTCGCGATTCGGCCCAATTTTCGGCCAGCCTGCGGCGTGTGCGCGCATACGTCCCCCTTGAACGCGGGTAGCCCGACCCGCATTTTGTTTGTAGTGAGTCTATCTTGACTGAAGAATTGAATCAAACGAAAATAATTATGCAAGGAAGTGAAAATAATTCATGATCAAGTCACCTTTGGAGCTCCGTCACCTGGAAACACTCCACGCCCTCAAGATGGCTGGAACCCTTCAACGGGCCGCCGAGCTTCTTCACCTGACGCCGTCGGCGCTTTCTCACCAGGTAAAAATTCTGGAAGACTACTACGGCATACCGCTCTTTGACCGCAAAAGCAGGCCGCTGGTCCTGACGCGGGCAGGCCTGCGGCTTTGGGAATTGGCGCGCCTCGTGGTGCCTCAGATCGAAGAGGCCGAGAGGGATGTTTTTCGCCTCGCGGGGGGGGAGAGCGGGTCCCTGAGGATCGCCGTGGAGTGTCACAGCTGTTTTGATTGGCTCACCCCGGCTTTGGCTAGTTTCCGGCAACGCTGGCCCGACGTTGAAATCGACCTTTTGCCGGGGTTTTTTCCCGAACCGCCGGCCTTGCTGGACCGTGACGAAGCCGACGTCGTCCTTGTGAGTGAGCGCGCTCCGGTGGGTTTGTACGACGAAGCCCCCCTTTTTTCTTATGAAATCCGGGCCGTTCTGGCTGTCGACCACCCCTTGACGGCCAAAACTTTTTTGCAGCCCGGTGACTTGGCGGGCGAGGTTCTTTTGACTCACCCCGTTCCCGAGGTCAAACTCGACGTTTTTAGGTGTTTTTTGTTGCCGGCCGGGGTGAGTCCCCAGCGGCGCACCAACGAGTCTTCGCACGTTCTGCTCCAGTTGGCGGCCAGCCGCCGTGGGGTCGCGGCCCTGCCCGTTTGGACCTTTATGCCCTTTGGCCTTGATCCGTATCTAACCGACAGGGGACTCGGAGAAAATGGTCTTCACGCCGAGCTCTCAGCTTTGGGGCGCCGAGGGGCCTTTTCCAAACCCTACCTTGCTGAATTTCTGAAACTTGTCCGAGAAACCTGCCTGGAAAGGCTTTCCGGCATTCAACTGACCTGAACTCCTCCACGGTACTCGAAGCTTCCATGAGTTTAGGCCCTGGTTCAGCGGGTTCCGAGGGCAGTTTTTCCGAACGTTCTTGACACGCCGGGCCCTGCCAACCCACTGTCAGATTCATGCTTCTCGCCTTGGAATCTCGACGTCAGTTGTTTCAGAACCTGCTCCGCTTGGCCGTTCCCATCGCCCTCCAAAACCTGGTTGGTTCGGCACTGAACCTGGTCGACACCGTCATGATCGGCAGTCTGGGGTCGACGAGCATCGCCAGCGTGGGCCTGGCCAACCAGATCTTCTTTTTGTTGAACCTCTTCCTTTTTGGGGTCGGTTCCGGTGCGGCCATATTTACGGCCCAGTTTTGGGGAAAAAAAGACATCGCCTCAATACGCCGCAGTCTGGGTTTGAGCTTGACCGTGATGCTTCTGGGGGCAGGCCTTTTTTTTGCTTTGTGCCAGACCTTGCCACGGTTTGTGATCGGGATTTTTTCACCCGATCCCAGGGTCATCGCTTTGGGTGGAAGGTTTTTGCAAATCATGAGCTGGGGCTTTTTGTTCCAAGCCGTGAGCGCGGGCTTTGTCAGCGTCCTTCGCAGTGTCGAAAGGGTGAGGATGCCTCTGGTTGCCGGGGTAGTCTCCTTGGCTCTCAACACATTTTTGAACTGGTGCTTGATCTTTGGGAACTTGGGTTTCCCCAAGTGGGGGGTCGCTGGTTCGGCCTTTGCCACGATCCTGGCACGCCTGGTTGAAATGTCGATCATCCTAGCCTCGGTTTACCTGGGAAAGTCTGCGGTCCGCGGCCGGAGTGTCTGTGCAGCGAGCCTGCGCGAGCTGTTTTCCTTCACCTGGGGCGACGTCCGCCGTTTTGTGGGTTTGACCTGGCCCGTCGTGGGGAACGAGCTGGGTTGGGCCCTGGGATACACGGTGCCCTCCTTGATCTTTGCGCACCTGGGTACAGACGACCTTGCCGCCTACAACATCGCTGACACGGCCATTAAGCTGGTGATCGTGATTTTTTTTGGAACCACAAGCGCCAACGCTGTCCTTGTAGGAAAAAAGATCGGCGAGGGTGATCACGAGGGCGCCCGGCGCACGGCGCGCTACTTTGCAATTTTTGCTCCCCTGCTGGGTCTAAGTACGGGTTTGATCTTAGCGGCGAGCTCATTTCTGGTCCCCCAACTTTTTCACGTGAACGGTGTTGTTAAAGGCTTGGCTGCTGCAGGAATGCTGATCTTTGCCTTGGATATGCCGTTGCGGATGTTCAACTGGCACGTGATCGTGGGCATCCTGCGGGCCGGAGGCGACACGAAATTCGGCCTTTTACTTGACGTCGGCATGACCTGGATGGTGAGCGTCCCCCTGGCGTCCGTCGCGGGGTTGGTTTTCGCGGCGCCTTTTTGGCTCGTCTATGTGGCCACCCTGGTGGAAGACGTGCCGAAATTCTTCATGGGAGTAGCACGGTTGCACAGCGGAAAATGGCTCAACGACGTCACTCAAAAAAGTCCCGAGGTCCTGGCAAAGGTGTGAATTCGGCCTGGTTCTCCTGGAATCGCAAGCACGGGAGGTTTAGAATGAAAACGCGCTGGGGAGGTCCTGTTTGATCGATTACGTTTTTGCTCACAACATCGACGATCGTGTCCTCAAGAAAGCGGCGGGGCTTTTAGAATCAGGGGGTCTGGTCGCGTACCCGACGGACTCCAGCTGGGGTATCGGCTGCAGCATCCGTTCCAAGTCGGGGATGGAAAAACTCCGAAAGCTCAAAAGCACCCCGGTTTACACCCCGACGCTTCTTTGCAAGGACCTCAGCCAATGGACCGAGTTCGCCGTGGTCGAAAATCCTGTTTTCAAGACGGCCAAACGCCATTTGCCGGGGCCTTTTGTTTTCGTCCTACCGACCTTGGGTTCCAGTGAAAAAAAATGGGGCATGAAGCGCCCCGAGGTGGGGTTGAGAATCCCCGATCACCCGATTCCCTTGGCTCTGATTGAGGTTCTCGGCCACCCGATTTTTTCCCTGACAGCCTCCAGACAGATGGCTCAGCCCGGCTGGTGGGAGGTTTCCTGGGCCGAAGAAAACTTGTTTGAATTTGGCTGGGAAATTGAGGAAATCAGCGCCGTGGATCTGGTTCTGGACACGGGCGAGCCCCTGCCCAAAGCCCTGACGACCGTGGTGGATTTCACCTCGGGAGAACCCGTTGTCCTTCGTCAGGGTCTGGGTCATTTTCAGTAACAGCCCCGGGGCGGGATTGTTCGCAGAAAACAGTTGAGTTTTAAGTTATTCGCGCTATAGTAAGAGCAAACATTTTAGGGAGTCCTGGATGAAAAAAATATTTTTGTTCCTTTTGACTGGAGCGCTTCTGACGGGTTGCTCCAGCCTGAGTTTCTACCTGCCGAGCCCTGTGACGGACTGGGAAGCCTACCCTGTCTCCCAGTCCGACGGCAGCGTTGCAGTCGGCGGATATCAGCTCTTTCAAGATGGTTCCTACATCCGCGATATCACGGGATTTCTGACTTTTAACAACCAAAGGAATTATGAGAAAGTACGCACCTACTCGTTTTATGAGAAGGGAAAGTTGAAAGACCGAGTGCGCATCATCCAGAAATTCGACCAAAGCGGCGATTCCAAAAACCTGACAACGATCTGGAAGGATATGGACATCGAAGTCACTGACCTTGCCCAGGGGCGTTACAGGTTTTCTGTCGATGACCAGATGACCGGCGACGACTTCATCACTTTTCAACTTCCCACCCTGGTCATTGCAACCAAGGTCTTTGACGCCCTGAACGATAAAAATCAAATCCAGCACTTCTGGGGCTTTCCGACAGGACTCAAGTTCAATGTCGCCGGAAAGGACTTTGCCCGCCTGTCCTTTCTGGGGGATAACACCCTTTATGTCAACAAAGCGTCCGGTCTGAAGCTTACCCCTGATTCGGCACTTGCAATCCTTGTCAGCCTTGAAGTTCACTTGAAAAAGAACAACCCCTGAAATGACGGGGCTTGGGGCGTGCTGAATTTTCAGCAAAAAGAGGTCACGGAATCCACCTTTGCCGACGAAGATTTTTCGGAAGCTTCACTGGCGGAGGTGCGTTTTTCTCACTGCAAGTTTGAACGCTGTGACTTCTCCAACGCCGAGCTGTGCGAAGCCAGCTTTGAGAGCTGTGATTTTGAGTCCTGCAACCTGACAAATCCGCGTATTCAAAAAACAAAGATGCAGGGGGTCAGGTTTGCGGACTCGCGGATCATGGGCGTCAACTTTTACGAAGGCGACCCGTTTGCCCTCGACGTTTCATTCACCCGTTGTCAGATC
>JABEVL010000162.1 GCA_013043995.1 Spirochaetales bacterium
AGTCTAGCCGGTGGTCGGAATTGGACCGACGACCTACGCTTTACGAGAGCGTTGCTCTACCACTGAGCTACACCGGCAATTAGCCAGCTTTATAGCTTTTTATAGGACTCGGGTCAACCCCTAATTTTTTGCATCTTTGTCGACATTGAAACTATAATAGGGGAATGAGCCTCTCGCGCTCCCCTTTCGTGCTTCTAGGATTTTCTTTATTGGCCTTGACCGTGGGAGTTTCGTGCAAAACAGCAACCCCGAAGGCAGCCCGGGGCGCTATGGACCTGAGTTCTTGGGATTTTCAGAAAAATCCTGAGGTTAACTTGGACGGAGAGTGGGAATACTGGTGGGGAAGGCTCTACACGCCCACAGAACTGGACTCAGCGCCTCCCGGTCAAAGCTTCAAGATACCGGGCTGCTGGAACGCAGAAAAGGACAAGCCCGCCGTCGGCATGGCGACCTTTCGCTTGAGTCTTAATCTTCCGGGCACGATGACCCAATGGTCGCTCATGCTTCCCGACATTGCCTGCGCCTACAGCCTGTTCATCAACGGGAAACTGCTTTATCAACTCGGGGTGCCTTCCAATGACCCCTCCCTGTACCGCGCCGAAGTGCGCCCGCGAATTGTTTCGTTCACGACGTCGGGCCCCGTTGTCGACCTTGTATTTGACGTGGTCAACCGCAGCGATGTCTTAGGCGGAATTCGAAACCACATTTTTTTGGGGCCAACAAAGGCCCTGGAAGCGCTCCACAACCGTTCGGCCTTCGGCGAAGCAGTCCTTTTGGGAGCCCTTCTGGCCCTGGGGGCGGTCCACCTCTTCGTGTTCCTTTTTCAACACAACAAGCCTGAAAACCTCTGGCTTTCACTTTTTAGTTTGTGCATCACCTGGCGGGGGCTTTCGACGGGCGACAGGATCATTCAAAGTTTTTTCCATGGGGTTACGTTTGATTTTTGGTCGAAGTCAGAATTCCTCGCCGTCTTTCTTGGGGTCATTTTTGTCTCACTCTATCTGAGAAGTCTTTACCGAGCGTTCTGGCCGGAACGTGCCATGAAGCTCTTTGGACTTTTCACCCTCGTCTTTATTGCTCTCCTCTTCCCCCTCTCCTTGGCGAATTTCGCCCAGATTTTCAGCTTTTACGAGGCCCCCCTTTTAGGGGCTCTTGTCGTGTTTTTTGTCGTACCACTGCGGGCCGCCCGACACCACGTTCAGGGGGCCTGGATCGTCGTTTCGGGGATCTGCATTCTGACAGCCGGTGCTGTGAACGACCTTTTATACCTCAACGACCTGATCCGGACAGGCTTTCTGCTGGACAAGTTTCTGTTTGTGTTCATGGTCATGCAAAGCTTTTTGCTTTCTCGGCAGATGGCCAGCGATTTCCACAAGACAGAGGTGCAAGCCCAGGAGTTGCGCACCATCGACAAACTCAAAGACGAGTTCCTGGCACGAGTCTCTCACGAGCTCCGCACCCCTTTGCACGGAATCCTTGGAATTACCGAGGCCTTTCAGCGTCATGAAATTGAGACGTTGAGCCCTAATCAACTCTACCACATGGGTTTGCTCGAGTCCTCATCCAAACGCTTGCTGGCCATGGTCAACAGTATTCTTGATTTTTCCACTCTCAAAAACCACCAGAGGGAACTCAACCTCCAGCCGATCGACCTGAAACAAGCCGTCGATTTCTTGTTTCCCCTGTTAAAGCCGCAACTCCATCCGGGTGTCCAGCTCCACAACCGTATCAGCGCTCTTTTGCCACCCGCCCTGGGAGAAGCTACCTTCGTACAACAAACGCTCCAAGAACTTTTGAGTAATGCCGTCACTCACACCTTTTCGGGTTCCATCGCTGTGGAAGCTGAAATTCGGGGAACATCACTCCTGATTCACGTCCGTGACACGGGAGAAGGGATAAGCGCAGAAAAACAGCCCAGACTCTTTGAGCCGTTTCATCAGACCGAGGACATCGACACCCGAAGAACGCCGGGTCTGGGTTTAGGACTCGCCGTGTGCAAAGAGATGGTCGAGCAAATGCACGGGACGGTTTCCTTTATTTCCGCACAGGGAAGAGGAACAACTGTCAGTTTTAGTTTGCCGATCTGTGCGCAACCGCGTGTGCAGTTTTTTCGAAACCAAGGATCCAAAACCCCCAAGCAGCCCGCCCAACTTTTTCAAGCCACTCCGCCTCAGCTTGCGGAGGAACATCCTGGCGAACATCCTGGCAATCAGGAAAAGACGATTCTGATTGTGGACGATGAACCGATCAATCTGCTTCTGCTGAAGAAATTTCTCACCAGCCTCCATTATAATGTGCTATCGGCCCAAAACGGCGAGACGGCCCTGAGTGTTCTAGAATCGTCGCCCTTGTCGCTGGTGATCCTGGATGTGATGATGCCGGGACTTTCGGGCTTCGAGGTCTGCACCCGGATCCGCAAGAAATTCTCTCCCCACGATCTGCCCGTCATTCTTTTGACGGCGAAAAACACCAGCGAAGACCTCAAAAAGGGCTTTGAAAGCGGGGCCAATGATTTTATCACCAAACCCTTTGACAGGGAGGAAATTCGGGCTCGGCTCGAGTTCCACCTCAAGATGACAGGACAGCTTACGGGAAGTTAAACGGTTGAGCTGAATCTTTCAACTTTCAGAGACGGTCTGCCGATACAACCTGTATGGAACGCGGACTTTTTATCAGTGCAACAGGAATGACCGCCCAACAGTGGCGGATGGACGCCGTAGCCAACAACCTGGCCAACGTCGATCTCAACGGTTACAAGCGCGATGAGGCCATTCATAAGGCCTTTCCCGAGCTTTTGATCCGGAGAACCAACGATGACGGCGTTTATCGTTTCCCATTCGGTTCGGCCGATACCTCACCCATCGTCGGGAAACTCGGAATGGGCGTCGAGCAAAACGAGTACTACACGGTTTTCACTCAGGGTGCCCTGAAACAGACCTCCAATCCGTTTGATCTGGCGCTTGAAAACAAGGGGTTTTTTGTCGTTCGGACCCCCGAAGGTGACCGTTACACGCGAAACGGTGCCTTTGTTCTGGGAAAAGAAGGCTTTATTGAGACCAACGACGGCTACCCCGTCCTAGGGGAAAATGGCCCGATTCAAGTCAAAGAAAATAACTTCACCATCGATCAAAAAGACAGGGTCTGGATCAATGCCCAGTACGCAGGTGATCCCCACCGATTAGTATCTATGGAAGAAAATGAGTGGAAGAACACCCAGCTGCTGGACACTCTCAAAGTTGTGAACTTTCCACGGACACGGTTCCTTGCCAAACAAGGAGATTCCTTGTGGCGGGAAACGAGTCATTCGGGCAAGGCCTTCGACATTCCTCTCAATCAACGTCCTAAAGTTGAACAAGGCTTCGTTGAAGGTTCCAACGTCAATCCCGTCCGGGAGATGGTCCAGATGATTGAGGTCAACCGCGCCTACGAGACCAACGCCAAAATGATCCAGACCACCGACAACCTGATGGGAAAGCTCATCAACGAAGCGGCTGTCTACCGTTAAGCCCCGTGGGGGAGATTTCATCGTTCTGAATAAGGGGAAAGCAACATGATGCGTTCACTTTGGACCGCAGCTTCGGGCATGACGGGTCAGCAATTTAATATCGACAACATCGCCAACAACCTCGCCAACGTCAACACCACGGGCTTCAAGCAAAACAGAGCCGAGTTTGAAGATCTTTTGTACCAAACTCTTAAAATTGCAGGCACCCCGGCAACGGAAGACACCGTAGTTCCTACTCCCACCCAGGTCGGAAACGGGGTCAAGGTCGCGGCGACGCAAAAGATTTATACGCAGGGCCCCCTCCAGGCAACTGGAAACGTCAGCGACATGGCGATCGCCGGTGAGGGTTTTTTCAGGGTTTTGACTTTAGACGGCAGTTACGGCTACACCCGTGATGGGTCTTTTAAGATTGATTCCAACGGCCAGCTCGTCACCAGTCAGGGCTACAAGGTTATGCCCGAGGTCATTTTTCCGCAGAATTTCATCCACGACAGCGTCGCCGTTTCCCAGGATGGGCGAGTGAACGTGATGTTGCCTGGCCAGGATGACCCCACACCCGTCGCCCAAATGGAGATTTACCGTTTTCCCAACCCAGCCGGGTTGCAGGCGATCGGAGACAACCTATTAAAGCCGAGCAACGCGTCGGGCTCTGCCGTTGCAGGCCGTCCGGGATTTGACGGTATGGGAAAAATTCAGCAGCGATTTTTGGAGATGTCCAACGTTTCGGTCGTCCAGGAAATGGTCAATATGATCGTGGCCCAGCGCGCCTACGAATTTAACTCCAAGGCGATCCAAACCAGTGACACCATGCTGGGGATTGCTGCCAACCTGAAACGGTAGGACACCTTGTTGCACTGGCAAGGCAGAGTCATCGCCCTCCTTTTGACCGTGACAGCCTTTCCCGTTCTGGGTGAATCGACTTGGACCCTGCGTCCCCGCCTTCAGGAAGCCCTCTTCCCGAAGGCCTCGGCCGTTTTGGTGCCGGGCGAAAACACTTTTTCTGACGACCTGGCTTCCTTGCCGGCTTTGCCCAAACTCCCCGATCTCCCCTCCTGGATTCCGATGGGGGAGCTTTTGTCGACCTGGTCGCTACCGATGGACTCCATAGTTGTCGGCAGAGGTTTTTTCAGGGTTCCTGAGAAAAATTGGACCGAGTCCCAAAGGGTCTTCACCCAAGACCTTTTAGATTTTCTAGCCCGCCAAACCCCGAGCGATCAAAGCCCCAGGGAGGAACCGACCCCTTTTGCGGCCCTAATCCTAGAAAATTTCACGCCGCCAAAAACAGTCCCAACACACCCCCAGTTTCAGATCACCCAGGCTTCATGGCGCAACGGGGTTTTGACTGGAAGGGTCCACTTAAAAGTCACGGATTCTCAAGCCCCCGACGCCGAGCCGTCTCGCCTGGAGGTTCAGGTTCTCTGTCAAATTCCTGCAGCTGTCCTCACCCAAGACGTTCCCGCAGGCACTCCAGTCCAGGCTTTGGATTGGAATTGGGTTTGGCACACGGCTCAAAAAGTTCCTTGGGACGCTCTGACGCAGAACAAGATGCCCCTGTACCGGGGAACAACCTTTTCCGCACGCATTGACCTGAAATCTGGAGATTTTTTGCGACCTGATGGTAACGTCAGTTTGGTCCGCCCCGTCAATCGCGGCGATGCGGTCAAGCTGACGATCGACGAAGGGCCACTTTCTGTAGAACTGCCAGCCATAGCAATGGAAAGCGGTGTTGACGGCCAAACGGTCAGGGTTTTGACAAACACTGGAAAAGTGCTCAAGGCCGTTGTCGACGGAACTCGTTCCACACACGTAGATTGGCCCTGAAGGCCGGGGGGAAGATGATGAAAACACCACAGTGGAAAACAGGAAGGACCCGTATTTTTCTCTTGGCGGCCAGCGTTTTTTTTCTGCTCGCTTCGGGCCTTTGGGGCCAAGCGCTTGCAGCCAACACCCCGGCGGCTCCGGTACCTTCTCCTGCTCCTTCAACAGCGGCCCCGCAGACCGCTTCCTCAGCTCCCCAGCTTCCTCAAATCCTGATCAAGGATCTGGTCCACGTCGAAGG
>JABEVL010000163.1 GCA_013043995.1 Spirochaetales bacterium
AAGCCTACCACGGCCTGGAGCATGCCCGAAAGTGGGCCGAGCTCTACACCCGGCGTGCTCTCGAAGAACTGAGAAAGTTGCCGTCCGACCCGCCGCGAAAGATCCTGGCCGAGGTGACTCAAAGGCTGCTGAACCGCAAGTATTAGGCGCCCGGATGTTTCTTTTTTCTTTCATCGCGGAGGATAAAGATCGAGCGCCAGGCCCTGCTCTCAGATTCAGGAACTTTCCACCTGAGCCGCCAGCTCTTCAAGGTCCTGCCAGCGCTGGTACAGCCGCTCTGTTTCAGCCTCGATTTCCTCGAGTCTCGCTTTGTAGACGGGAACTTCTGACGCTCTGGACTTGTAAAACAAGGGGTCGGCGAGCTCATTCTGCAGGCGTTCTTGTTCTTTTTCCAGCCCAGCGAGGCGGTCTGGAAAACCTTCAAGCTCCCTCCGTTCTGAAAAGCTGAGCTTGCGGGCCTTTGCTCCTGGGGTTTGTTGGGGCGGCCTGGTCACAGGAACTTCGGGTTCCTCTGTTTTTTGCCGGGCCTGGTGCGCCGCCCAATCGCTCCAGCCCCCGGCATTTTCCAGCACCACACCGTCACCGGCAAGGTAGAGGGTGCTTGTCACCACGTTATCCAAAAAATCTCTATCGTGACTCACCAAAAGAATCGTGCCGTCGTACTCCAGCAAAAGATCTTCCAGAAGATCCAAAGTATCCGAGTCGAGGTCGTTGGTAGGTTCGTCCAAAACCAGAAGGTTCGACGGCCTGGTGAAAAGTTTGGCCAGCAGCAGACGGTTGCGTTCCCCACCCGACAGGATCGAGACGGGAACCCTCGAACGGTCAGGGGCAAATAGAAACTTTTCGAGGTAGCCCAGAAGGTGCAGGGGTTTTCCGTTGAACTCAATCGTGTCATAGCCCCCGCCCACGTTTTCAGCGACGCTCTTGGTCGGGTCGAGCTGTGAACGCAGCTGGTCAAAGTACAAGGGCAGAAGGGCAGTACCCAGCCGCACACTTCCCGACTGAGGAGTCAATTTTCCCAAGAGCACGTTCAGCAGGGTTGTTTTTCCGCTTCCGTTGGGGCCGATCACCCCCACGCGGTCCCCCCGCATGATCGACGTCGAAAAGTCCCTGAGAAGAGTGCGCTCCCCCCAGCCAAAGCTCACCTTCTTGACCTCGCAGACCAGGTCGCCTGAACGCTCACTGGTCTGGATTTCAAACTTGGCGCCGCCTGTTCGTTTTCGCCTCTGGTTCCAGGTTTCGCGGAGTTTGAGCAAGGCCTTCACCCGGCCTTCGTTGCGTGAAAGGCGCGCCTTGACGCCCCGGCGGAGCCAGGCCTCTTCCTGGGTCAGTTTTTTTTGAAATTCAGCCCATTTTTGGTCTTCATTGGCCAGAAGTTCTTCGCGTCGGCTTAAAAAGTCATCGTAGCCGCAGGTGAAAGCGTAGAAACGTCCCCTGTCGACTTCCGCGACACGGCGGGCAAGCTTTCGTGCAAAAACCCTGTCATGGGTGACAAAGACGACGGCGGCCCGGTGCTGGGCTAAGGTTTCCTCTAGGTACTGAATCGATTCAATGTCAAGATGATTGGTCGGCTCATCGAGCAGGAGCAACTCGGGCGAGGACGCCAAGGCCTTCGCCAGGAGAACACGACGGCGGCTTCCTCCCGAAAGCGTTCCAAAATCGGCATCGGGATCGATGCCCAGTTTCGTCAGGTGGACTTGAGCGCGGTGCTGAATTTCCCACTCGTCCTCGGTTCCCGTCAACTGAGGCAGGGCCACCTCGAGGGCACTCCCCTTCGCATCGGTGGGAACTTCCTGGTCGAGCATCGCCAATCTCAGGCCTTGACGACGAGAAATCACCCCCCTGTCCGGGGTAACAACTCCCGACAACAGCTTCAAAAGCGTCGATTTACCGGCCCCGTTGCGTCCGAGGATACACAACCGTTCGCCTTCGTCGATTTGAAAGGAGATTCCGTCGAACAGCGTGACGCCGCCCACGGCATAAAAAAGATCTTGAACACCAATGAGCGCCATGGTCCGCCATCATAGGGAAAAAACGCAGAAAGATCGAGTCACAAGAGAAGTATTTTTTTAAAGGCGCGCTTTTAAGGTGTTTCTTTTGGAATCGAATCAAGATGGATATAATGACACAGTGAGTCACTTATACTCAATTCTTGAAGCCTTTCAAAGTTTGCCAGGATCTTTATTTTCCGCCCTATGTTAATTTAATGCATTACTATGAAAGGACTTGAAATAAATATTCAATTAAAAATAATCTTGGCACGCTTTATGCTTGATAGTATATGAGACCAAGTTTAAGGAGGTTCACCATGGCTATTCTCAGATGGAATCCAGCTCCTGCCGCAGATCCGTTCGAAGAATTGGACCGGCTTCAAGAGGAGCTGACACGCGTTTTCGGGTTTCCTTACAGACCTGCCCGCTCAGGGATCTTTGATCGACCAACTTCTCCCCTAGTCGACTTCATCGAGGAACCCGACCATTTCACCGTCCTTGTCGACGTACCGGGACTCAAAAAGGAAGATCTGGAAGTCAACGTCGTTCCCCAGGTGCTGACGATCCGGGGTGAGAAAAAGAACGAGGAGAAAAAAAAGAGCCCCTCGAACCGCACGTTCCGGGATGAAACCTGGGAAGGTTCTTTCCAGCGGACACTCAACCTGCCCGATTCTGCCGATATCGACAAGATCAGTGCCGAATTGAGCGACGGTGTTCTGCGCCTTGAAATTCCCAAGAAAGCCGAACTCAAGCCGCGCCAGATCGCTGTTGCCATCAAAAACTAAGGAGGTCAACCATGAACGATACAACTGCCCTTGAAACCCGGGTTCGGACGCTGCAACCCGTTTGTGCTATTCAGCAGGACCAGGACAAGATCATCGTTCGGCTTGAAATGCCTGGCGTCGCGAAAGAAAACCTGAATATCCATATTGAAAAGCACGAACTGACGGTTTCAGGTCAACGTGCTGGCCTGAGCGACGAAAAACACTACTTGGTGAGGGAACGTCCCGTCGGCGATTACAAGAAGGTCTTTACGGTGGACGATACCATCGACCCTGAAAAGATCGACGCCGCCTTGGAGAACGGTATCCTGACCCTGGCCCTCGGGCTTAAGCCCGCCGCCGCACCCCGCTCGATTACGATCCGGCAAAAGTAGAAAAGGCGCCCCTAAGGGCGCCTTTTTGTGTGGTCTTGAGGTTCTAGGCCGCGTACCAGTCGGCGACCAGCTTGTCAACCTGTGTCTGAGCCGCTTCAAGGCTCTTGGCCAGTCCATCCGGTCCGCCGAGGGTCCCGCCCACGTTGATGTACCGTTTTTCGCCAAAGCCAGCAAAACCCAAGTCGATGTCCAAAACGGGGGGGACGACGTTGTACGGGTTGCCGGGTTCGTAGGCGCCGCCCGAAGCGTACAGGATCGCTGCCTTGGTGTTTCCCATCAGTCCCTGAGGACCCGTAGCGGTGTACTGGAAAAGTTCGCCGTGGAAGAAAACGGCGTCGATGTAAGTTTTGACCACGCCGGGCAAAGAGAAGTTGTGCATCGGAAAGACAAAAACAACGTAATCTGCCGCTTTGATTTCACTGACAAGTTCGTCAAACGGCTTGATCGCTTTACTGTGATGATCGGCAAGTTTTTGCCCCCCGTAGTTTCTTGCGCGGTAGGCCTCAAGACTGACTTCGTCAAAAATCGGGGGATGGTTCTTTAAAAGGTTTCGATGAACAATTTTTGTTTTCCCGTGACTTTTATCCAAAAAACGATCCAGCAATTTTTTGCTGAACGACTGCTCGCCGCTCGGTAGATAACTGACAACCAAAGTTGTTTTCATAGCTTCCTCCTCATTTCGCCCATTTGAAAGGGATCAACGATCCTTCAAATGTTGCGTTAGCATTATTTGCTTATACATATATATCGCCAAAAATACTTGCGCCGTCAAGTATTTTATTGTATTTTATTTCTATGGAAAGAGCGGATCTCGCACTTTGGAACAAACTCCTCGACACGACCTTGGGGCTTTTGGCAGCCTTGGACGAGCTTTTAACGTCCAAACACGGACTTTCAGCGCTCTGGTACCAGGTTCTTGCCACCCTTGAGTCCGCTCCCGATGGTCGTTTACGCCTTCACGAACTCGCAGCGGCCATCCGTTTGAGCCAAAGCGGAACGACACGCTTGGTGGATCGCCTTGAAAAAGAAGGTTTGGTCGAACGCTCCAGTTGTCCCGGAGATCGAAGGGTCGTCTACAGCTCCCTGAGCACCGCAGGAAAAAACGCCCTGACAACGGCCCGGCCCGACTGGGAATCCTTTCTTGAAACACATTTTGCCGTTCCCCTGGGCGCCGACCACCAAAAAACCCTGGCCCTCATTCTTGAGTACCTCCAGCCCGGCGATCAGCGCTTGACCACCTGCCCCAAAGCCCTGGCTAGCAGTTAGGCCGTTGTCCGCCAGGCGGGCTTCCTATATAGTACTCGGCATGGGAAAAACCGCCGTCATCGTCGTGCCGACGTACAATGAATCAGCTACTATTCAGACCCTGATTACGGATTTTGAAGAACGCATCTTTCCAAAAACCGACTGGCAATGCCGTATTTTAGTTGTGGACGGAGCCTCACCCGATGGGACCGCCGAGGCGGTACGACAACTTCAAAAAAAATACTCGAATCTTGATTTGATCGTCGAAGAAAAAAAGGAAGGCCTGGGCGCTGCTTATTTTAAAGGCTTTCGCTGGGCAGATGAAGAACTTCACGCCGACGCTGTTGTGGAGTTTGACGGGGACCTCCAGCACCCCACGGACGCTGTCCCCGAACTGTTGGCGACTTTGGACGGGGGCGCTGACCTCGTTTTGGGCTCAAGGAAGGTCAAAGGCGGTTCTTACCCCGGAAAGTGGGACCCTTTTCGTCTCTTTCTCAGTCAGTTTGGCGGTTGGGTCGCCCGATTTTTGCTTTTCTTTCCCATGAAAGCTTTTTGGCGCGTCACCGATGCGACCACGGGCCTCAAGGCCACCCGCGTCAACGACAAGTTCCGTTCCCTTCACTTTGAAAACTTTAAAAGCCGGGGCTTCGGCTACAAAATTGAAATGCTTTTCAAGCTCGTTCAGTTCGGTGCCCACGTCGAAGAAGTCCCGCTCAAGTTTCAGACCCGGGAAGCGGGTGAGTCGAAAATGACGGGCCAAACTCCTTTTGAAATCTTTCAAACGGCTTTTTCTCTGCGGTGGGAACACAAGGGAACGCGAAGATTTCTGAAATTTGCCAGCGTCGGTTTTACGGGCTACCTCGTCAACGCCATTCTGCTGGAGGTCTTTGTCCACCTGGCCTGGATCGCTCGCCTGGCCTCAAGTTTCAACTTTCTTGAGCAGACGGGTATTTTGGGTTTTTTGGCTCAGCCTTCGGGTTGGGCAGCGGCCTTTTCGGTCGAAGGATCGATCCTGAACAACTTTCTGTGGAACAACTTTTGGACCTTCCACAAAGAAAAGGCGGCAAACCCTCTGAGCTTTGTCAGAAAGTTTCTGGGCTTCAACGTCACTTCTTTTGGCGCCGTCATCATCCAGTTCGTCGCAATTGGCCTAGCGACCCACTTTTTTGGGAACACAACTTGGGTGCGTCAGCTTGCCCTTGTAGCCACGATCGGTCTGTTGGTCATTCCTTACAACTGGTTCATGTATAACAAGGTCATCTGGCGCCGCAAGCACAAAAAAAGGGCCCATTGAACCCATCGGGAGCCTGCCCCCCCATGGGTTCTCATACGGCGGAAATTCAGAAACGGGCCGTGGCCATCAGGTAAGCCCGCGCCAGAGTGTGTTGAGAGACCAGGAACCCCAAATAAGCGGGAGTGCCTTCCTTTGGGACCGGCAGGGTCGCGACGTCAAGAGCCGTCACCGTGATAAAATAATGGTGGGTTCCCGTTCCCTTGGGAGGAGCCGCCCCCGCAAATTGAGCTTGCCGTGCGTCGTTGGGCAACATCCAGGCACCGCCGGGAAGAGCTTTTCCTCCTGAGCTCCCCGCACCTGCCGCCAAAGCCGTGACGCTGGCTGGAATATCCACAACGGCCCAATGCCAAAAACCGCTTCCCGTCGGAGCGTCCATGTCGTACATCGTGACGACAAAGCTCTTCGTGGCGGCAGGAAATCCTGACCAAGAAAGTTGGGGTGATTCGTCTTTTCCCCCCATCCAGGCGCTCATCTGGGCTTTGCTTAGGGGCCTGCCCATCTGAACGTCAGCGCTCGTCAAGGTGAACGACGGCACCTTGGGAAGTTTTGAATAGGGGGTTTCGGCTCCCAGTGCGAGGGTCAAACCCACCCCCAAGATCAGGACAGTAAAGAGCTTTTTCATTTCGAACCCTCTGAAAAGACTCGGCGAACTGGGGGTACCAGCCCGCCTGTAAAGCCTAAAATAGGTCAGTCCGCAAGGGTTGACAACCTTAAACTCACAGTTTTCAAGAAAGTCTGAACACTTCCATTCTTTTCTGGAGCTTATCTGCGGCCTCAGCGTTCTGAACGCTCAGGCCTTCGATCTGAAGAACGACGCTGTGGATAGAGTTGGTTTCGTCTTGAATTTCGCCGACATTCTGGCGAACCTCTTCGGTAACCGTCAACAGCTTGCTCATTTCCCCGTGAATCGCTCGGCTTCCAACCAGCATTTCAGCGGAGTTGTTCCGGACCTGCGACGTGATGGCAGTAATCTGTTCGGTGGCCACAAGAACTTGCTTGGACCCCTCATTTTGTTCATCCATCGCCGACGTGATCTCGTGTTCCAGCCGTCCCAAAATATCAAGTTGTTCAAGAATAGAACGGAAAGCCTCATCCGCTTCAGAGGAAACGCCCGTGGCAGTCTGAATCTGAGCCTGCATGGTTTTAACGTCCCCGGCGATTTGACGGGATTGGGTCGAAGAAATTTCAGCCAGCTTCCTGATTTCGTCGGCGACGACAGAAAAGCCTTTTCCTGCATCGCCGGCGTGGGCGGCTTCGATGGCCGCGTTCATCGCTAGGAGGTTCGTCTGAGCCGCGATGCTGTTGATGACCGAGTTGGCTTCCTGGAGCTTTTCCGAATGGTTGGCCACTTCTCGAATGACCGTCAGAACTCCGTCAAGCTTTTTGCGGCCCTCGTCAGAAAATTGGACAAGTTGCGAAAAGGCCTGTCCGAGTTTTTTCATGTTGGTATTTACCGACTGAATGTTGGAAAGCATCTGCTCGATCGAGGCTGAGCTTTGCGTGACGTTCGCGCTTTGATCGGCGATCAGATTATCGAGACTTTCAAGATTTTTGACGATCTGTTCCGAAGTGGCCGTAGTTTCTGTCACGCTAGCACTCTGGTCCAGCACGAAACGCCCCACCTTGTCGACGCTCGTGACGATGTGATTAACGGCGGCCCCCGTTTGCGACATGTTCGATTGCAGGTCTCGGCTGACCAGGCCCAGTTCTTCCGAAACTCGCAGAGCCAAAGAGACGTTTTCTTTCAGGGACTCGAGCATCTTGGACATCGACCTTCCAAGTTGCCCCAACTCGTCGCTTCGTTTTGAAAGACCCTCGGGAAAGTGCGTTCCCAGTTCTCCTGAGGCGACATCGCCTGCAACTTTCACGAGGTTCTTCATCGGAAGGGCGATCGATCGGGCCAAAATTATCCCAACGAAAAAGGAGAGCACAAAAGCTGCTAGCAAAATGACGATCAGGAAAGTCAGCACGAACTTGGTCAAGGCCTGAGTTTGTTCCGAACCCGCTTGAGCCGATTGCTGTTGAGATTCTGTCAGCTTTTGAGCAGCCGCATAGATTTTTTGAGCCAGGAGTTTTTGGGGCCCCAGGATCAAAGACTCAGCCTGTTTGGGCTTTGATTCTTGAACCAACTCTAGGGCCCGTGCCACGTCGGAATTGTAGGCACTAAAAGTCGTTTTGAGTTCTTCGTAAAGCTGTTTTTCCTCGGGTGTAACCGTGTTTTGGGAAAAACTCTGCAGGGCCTGGGTAAAGGCTCCCAAACTTTTTTGAACATTAGCCAGAAAATCGCTCCGTTCGGCAGGAGTTTCCGCCGCTACTAGGTCGCGAGAATTGACCTGCACGGAAAGAAAAGAAGCCTCAAGGGTGTTGGAAAGCACGAGGTTCCGAACCTGATGTTTAAGAAGTGCTTGGTTGGCCTGGGCAACCTGCAACACTCCCCATAAACCGATCACGCCCACAACGGCTCCCACGATCATAAGACTCATAAAGGCGATGATAAGCTTGACCCGAATTTTCATGCAATTCTCCCTAAAATCAAAGAATTATCTTCTTTAACCCTAAAGTCAAGGAGAACAAACTCCTTGGCCGTCTTTTAGAAGGCTCGGCCTTACGGGTTTGGGCGACCTCCCAATCCGCTTAAGGACCAGGCTCAGGAAGATTTCAACAAGCCTCCGACCCGGACGGACAACTGGAACTGATTTTCGGGTGAGCCCAAAAGTGCGATCCCTTCCTGTGTGGCGGCTTGGACCACCTCGTTCCCCGCGCTCAGATGACCGGCCAAGAGGACAACGGCAACTCCTGCCAAAGAGGCACACGCAATGGTGTTCTTGTGCGCCTGAAGCGTGATCAGGACGCTGTTCTCGGACGCGTTGGCCATCACGTCGCTCAACAAGTCACTGGTAAAGGCCGCGACAATTTCCCGCTCAGGGCGCGCTGAGGGAACCAGGGTCACGACCCCCGGCAGGTTTGCCAGGTCGTTGAAATTCACTCGGGGCCGCCTTGAAGGAAAATCGTCGCCCTGACGTGTGTCCCTTCCCCCAGGACCGACTGAATTTCAAACTCGTCGGAAACCCGCTTCGTGTTCGGCAGCCCCATACTCGCCCCGAAGCCCAAGGAACGGATCCAGTCGTTGGCCGTCGAAAACCCTTCAGTCATGGCACGTTCGAGGTCCGCGATGCCGGGACCTTTGTCAAAGGTTTCAATGACGGCGCGGTCGGGGCTCACAGAAAAGACGATCTGTCCGCCGATGGAGTGATTGACCAGGTTCATTTCCAGCTCGTACCCGGCGATGGCAACCCGGCGCAAGGTAGCCTTGTCCAGCCCGCGTTCCTGCAAAAGCTTTTTGATCTCCGTCGACGCACGGCCGGCATTTTCGTAATCGAACTGGCGCACCAGAAACACCTTTTCGAGCTGGTCGGCAGGAGCGGGAACCTTCTGGCGGTTGACCTCGTTCTCCATCTCCGCGATGGTCTTGTTCATTTCCAAAAGAAGGCTCGACATGATGTCTCGGCTGGAAATGATCCCCACCAGGGCACGGTCCCTGGCGATCACGGGAAATCGACCGTAGCGGTACTTTTCAAAATAACTGATGGCAAAACTCAAAGGCATATCGTCTTCGAGAACGACGAGCTTTTTGGTCATGTGCAGACCCGCCGGCGAGTCGATGTAGCCTTGGTCAAGCGCCCGGATGATGTCGTCAACGCTCACGATGCCGACAAGCCTCTCATCGTCCAGGATCGGCACGCCAGAAATTCGGTTTTCACGCATAAGATTCTGGACCGTGCGCATGGGCGTGTCTTTCTGGGCGTGAAAAACCTGGACCGTCATGACGTCTTTGACCTTGAGCCGGTAAATCAGCTCCAGCATCGAGGACGGCGAGTTCAACGTGCTGATGGGAATCATGAGAGTGCGCCCTGCCGTCCTCCGAGGCGCCAGCAGGTTTCAAAGGTGCTGCAAGGCGTGCGCAAGAGGGTAAGGTTCTGTTTTCGGCACAGCTCAGCAAGCCCCGACTGGGCCGCTTTTCCGTTCACCAAGAGGATCCCGGCGGCCCCTACCATGTCGGCGGTGCGCGCAGTCTGTTCAGAAGGCAACGAGGTCACCAAAAGAATTTCTTCGTATTCGGTCACCAGAACGTCACTCATCAGATCGCAGGCCACGATGTGGCGAATCTTCTGCGACTCAAAATTCTTTCCTTTGTTCAAAATCTCTGCAGATACGGCGTCCAGGACGTCGGAAAAAGTCATGACTAGCGCCTCCAGCAGGCATAAATATCGTTCTTTGATTATCCAATTATACAAATGCCCCAAGGAGGTGCAAGGGGAGGACGCTTTTCTTAAACCTCCTTTGGGTGCTAGGATAGGCCTATGTTGCCTCAGTCTAGCGAAAGCCGCCTGAAAGAACTCAAAGATATCGACAGGCGCATCACCCGAATGGCCCGCATCAAAGCCATTCTGGAATGGGATCAGGAAACCAACCTGCCTCCAAGCGGAGTTGAAGAACGCGCCGAGCAGCTGGCCGCGCTGGAAGGCCTCCTGCACGAGTTGAGGACCCAACCCCTTTTAGGCCCTCTGACGGCAGAGCTGGCCGAAGCCACGCTTCCTAGTGCCGAAGACCGCGCCCTGGTCGAGCGCCATCAAAGGGAGTACCTGCGTTCTTCCAAGCTGACCAAGGATTTTGTCGAGCGCCGCGCCCGACTGATCGGAGTGGCCCAACCCGCCTGGGCCCTGGCCCGGCGCGAAGCGGATTTTTCCCAGTTCCTCCCCTACCTTGAAAAGATCGTTGAACTGGAGCGCGAAACTGCCGACCGCGTGGGTTATGCTACCCACCCCTACGACGCCCTTTTGGATGTTTATGAGCCTTTGACCACGACGCAGGACGTGCGGGAGATTTTTGCTGAACTTGAGAAAGGGATCGTGGAGCTAGTTCAGACGATCCGCACTAGGCCGCAGGTCGATTCGGCGTTTCTTTACCGCCGTTATCCCAAAGAAATGCAGGAAGCGACGGTTCGCGAAATTCTCCCCAAGTTAGGGTTCGACACCAAAGCGGGCCGCCTGGATACCACGACCCACCCGTTTTGCACCACCCTGGGGTCCAAGGACGTTCGGATCACGACCCGTTGGGACGAAAAATTCTTTAATCCCGCCTTTTTTGGTGTGATCCATGAAACAGGCCATGCTCTTTATGAACAGGGCTTTGACCCGAAACTTGCTGAAAGCTCCCTCGCGTCGGGAACTTCGTTAGGGATTCACGAAAGCCAGTCACGCTTCTGGGAGAACATCGTGGGCCGCTCCCGGGCCTTTGTTGACCACGTTTTTCCGCTACTCAGGCGGCATTTTCCCGAAGCCCTCAGCAACGTCGACGCCGAGACGTTCTTTCGCGGCATTAACCGCGTTGAGCCCTCGTTCATCCGGGTCGAGGCCGATGAGGTGACCTACAGCCTGCACATCCTGCTCCGTTTCCGCCTGGAAACGGCCTTGTTGGACGGCAGCCTGGCCCCCGCCGACGTTCCCGGAGCCTGGAACGACCTTTCTGAAAAACTCTTCGGGCTCCGCCCTTCCAACGACGCCGAAGGGTGCCTTCAGGACATTCACTGGGCGATGGGCGGCCTGGGCTACTTTCCCACCTACGCTCTGGGCAACCTGTAT
>JABEVL010000164.1 GCA_013043995.1 Spirochaetales bacterium
CCTATTGTGGTTCCGTCTTTTTCCAGCACCTTTTGCTCGGCTTTCGTCCTGGGGATATCGGGGTTGAAGTATCTTCGCTCGGGGATGTGGATACTCGTTTCTGCCTGAAAATATTCAGAGTAGATTTTTGTCAAAAACCGTGGGCCCGTGAGGTTGATGACGTCTTGTTCGTCCTGAACACGCACAGGGGGGTTTTCCTTGAGTTCCTGTAATACTTTCCCCCAAAAAGGGTGCCGAGGAACCGAAGCAAAAATGCTGTTACCCAACGAAACGGGCTGTCCGGGTCTGTTTTCTGCAGGAAGAACAAGTTCGTAATTTCTGAACGGGAAAGGACGCAAGATTTCATAGTCCAGGTCGAGGTACAACCCGCCGAATTCGTACATGTACATGTACCGGATCATATCGACACGCATGATGCCCTTGGGCATGGAAAGATAGACTTCTTCCCAGTCTTTAAAACTTTTTCTGACAAGCTCGAGGTTCTCTTGATCGGTCCAAAGACGGTATTCCCAGTCTGGATAGGCTTGCCTCACCTTTTTCTGGAGCCTGGCCCACATTTGTGGAATTCGTTTCGTTTTTGACGTTTGGTGGATCATGGCAGGAATCATCAACTTACCTCTTAGGATGAAATCGGATCCAGGGATTCAGCAAAACCGGGCTCGATACCCGGAGGATAAACGATCTTTTTTTTCCACCCCAACCAGTATCGCGGCGCAAAGATTTTTTTTCCTGGACCCTGTCCCCAAAACCCTGCCCACCAGGCCAAGGTTGAATTCGATAAAATCAAATGCCGGCAAAAACCCATCATCAGAACGTCAATTTCAGGGGGTTGGCGGGAGACCGCTCTTTCACCGGGGTCGAGGTCCAAAAGCTCGGCGACTTTTTCAGGTTCATCCGAGAAAATCACAAAATAGGGATGCGGCTCTAGCGCACGGATCCGTTGAATCGCCGTCTTAAAATAAGCGATCGGCAAGGTGGGATTCTTTTCACCCAGCACCTCATAATTTGAATAGTCACCTTGCCTCCAGTGCAGGGCCACGGGAATTCTTCCTGGCGGAACCAAGGCTGACAACCGTTTTTTCGCTTGATCGAGCAGCTCGGGATTTAAACACCAGTTGGCAATTTTTTGGGCGTCAAAAAAAGCCTCGCCTTGAAAATAGCCCTCGATCCAGCGTACCCCACCGATCAGTCCTCGCCGAACCTCAACCTGGGTTGTGTTCGGAATTTCTCGTACCAGGGTGAACAGCCTGAGGTGGTGCACCAGGGGCCGTATCATAAAGGGAACCAGACTGCGGTCAACGAGCTTATACCGCCATCCCGAAAGATAATTCCCCCCCTTAAACGCACCCGGTAGAAGCTTCAAGGCGTGGTCCATCTTTGTAAAGAACACCCACTCCCCTGGACGAGCCAGGGTTGCAGCAAACGCCGCTTGAAAAAGCTGATTGCCAAGACGTCCGCCGAAAGTGTGATAAATGATCACTTTTTAAGCACCAGGTAAACAAAAGAATAGTCTGGAGCAATAAATACGTCTAAGGCTTCCGGGCCAATGACCTTTCTAAGGCTCAGCACGGTTTCAAGGCGGCCGTTCACAGTGACTTCGAATTTGAGCGAAAAACGATTGGCAAAATTCTCGACGCTTTTCCACAAACCGGCAAACCTGGTCAAAGCCCTGGGGATCACTCTTGGTCCCAACTCCAGCCGGACGCAAAGTCCTTGGTCGAGGTGCTCCTTGAGCAATCTCAGCCAGACAGCTTGCTCGGACACTTGCGTATCTAGAACAACAACATCTTCACGCCGCATCGCCGGCAGCACCGGCCGCTCTGCAAGCGTCAGGCAACGTCCCCAGTCTTTTTTCTGGTAACCCTTCCAGACCGTTCGGCATTCGATTTCAACGGCTTCTGAAACCGCGGTAAAAGGCCGCCGAACCGTTGAATTGTCAGATTCGTGCCACGTATGAAACAAAAGAAAATCATGGTGGCTTAGCCACTGCACGCGGCATCCGGCGCCTTCCAGCCGGCCCAGCCACTCGGTGTCTTCAGCACCCCAAAACTCAAAATCCTCGCACATTCCCTGGAGACGCTCAAACCACTCGCGTCCCAGCATCATAAACGCTCCCGGCGATCGTCCGACGAGACCACGGCGCGGATCCTGACGTGGGCTCTGCGGCCAAAGTGACTCAAAAAACCAGACTTCATCTTTCTGGATTCTTGAAACTAAATATTCGATCGACCGGTCTGCGAACTCCATATCGGCGTCAACCACGACGATCAGCGGCGCCTGGCTCGAACGCACACCGTTGTTGATCGCCTGAGCCCTGTTCCAGGGCAGGCCCTGGGCTTCAGACCTCGCCACGCGATAACCTGACTTTTCTGCACTTTGGAGCAACCTTTGGGCATAAGCAGGTTGGCTCCCGTAATCGCTGACAATAAACTCAAAGGGAAAGTTTGTTGTCATTCGAATGGAGTTGAGCAAGTTTTCAATTCTGCTTACATCTCGGTCTCTATAGGGGACAACGAACGACAGTTTATCTTCGGACACCAAAAAGCCTCCCCCAGAGCCCCAGATATTTCTGGTAATAGACGTGAAGTCGGCTAGAAATTCTGCCCCTGAAACGAAACTTCCACCTTTCAAAAAGAGACAACCGGTCAAGATAAGGAATAATCTCCTTACGCTTCACCAAGGCGTTACCTAAAGCAAATTTCTGCGCCCCTGTCGCTGATACCTGCCCCGGGTGCCGTCGCCACAACACCCCCTCCAGGTCCAGGAAACCCGCTCGATACCCGTTGCGGGTAAAACGAAGGTAGAGTTGCCAGTCTTCAAAGGCTAAATTGTAGGTTCCGAACCCGTCCAAAGCCCTGAGCGTGTCAAGGCGAAACACTGTCCCGGGACCGCTGCGAAAGGGGTAACCGGAGCTGGCAAGATAGCGATATTGGCGCCGGGCTGACAAACGGATCAAGAACGAGTACGAATCAAAATAATCAATGATGGTCCCCGTTTCTGACCAGTACTCTTTTACTCGCAGCCGTACGAGGTGTTCTTTCACGTCCTGCAAGGCTGTTTTCAGTTTGAGAAAAAAATCACGGGAAGGAGACCGGAGCAGATCATCGCCCCCCAAGTAAGTACCCCATACGCCTTTTGCTTCGGCAAAGGCTCGGGTGTGCGCCCTGGAAATCCCCAGGTTCCTATCAGAAAAAATTGTTTGAACGCTATGAAAGAGTTTCCGGTTCTTATCTACCCATTTTGAAACCAGCTCTCTTGTGGCATCCCGGGAGGCGTCGTCGAAAAGAATCAGCTCTACCGTCTCCAGCTCCTTGAGGTTTTCCAGCGAGGCCAAGGTCTCGGCAACGGTTTTTTCAGATTGATAGGTAATGATCGCCAGGGACAAGAATGGATCAGCCATGAAACCCAACCAAAATTTTTTTAAGTCAACCCTTAACAAGAAAGAACGGATAGGAAGCTGCAAACAAAAAACTCAGGACAGGTCTCACGCCCATCGTCCTGAAAAAGGTCGATTCTTTGGTTTTCCAGCGCTTTTCCCACAGATAATTACGAAAATTTGAGACACGGCGCCGTACGCCCTTTCGTCCCCCCCCCTCCACAACTTGACGCAAAAAACTCCCAACGGCTTCGGCTTTAAGAAATTCAGGCTCCTGATTTTCAGGAAAGAGGGGCTGTTCATAAATCAACTTGTACCGGTGAAAATCATTCAGCGTGCTTGCAAGGGTTGTTTCGAGTTCTCCAAGTTCGCGTAATGATTTCAAACGGAGAAATGCTTTTGCGTTGAAAGACGTTGCCACGTTCGGATCCCCCCAATAAATGGGAACGGTCCCGTAACTGTAGGCTTCAACGAGTTTTTCTGTGGTGTAACCTGGCCAACTCGTATTTTCAAAGGCGAGGGAGAATTTATAGTTTTTGATAAACTCTGCTTTGTCTGGGACGGGACCGCCCACGTTGTTGAAGGCCCGGCCCCCTGAGTCAGCCTTGAACCTTTCTGCAAGCCGAAAATAAACCTGATTACGAAGCCGCTGTTTGGTATTTGAAAAGACCGTAGCGATGGTTTTCTTTTGTTCCCAAACTTCACGCGTCAAAAGCCGGGGCTTAAACGCCGCGGCATAAGCCCCGTAGAAACGGTAAAGCGGGAGATAATAATTCGTTTTAGAAAACGGCTCGAAGGTGAAACTCGCGTCAAAAAGTGTCGGGTCCGATTGAATGTTCTCACCCGTGAACAAAACACGGGGACAGGAATAAGCCGTCCAGTCCCGTCCAAATACCGAACAGATCAGCAAGTCAGGCTGATCAGAGATTTCCCAGTCGAACTGGGTGGAAAGTGCTTCGGCAAAAAAATTCTTCCGGGGGTCAAAGTCTTTCCAGAAATCTGAGAATGCAACCCGTAACTTACTCAAGCTTCCTCCGTTTGAGCCCTAAAAGGACCTTCGCAAATCCCCGGAACTGTTTATACCTTAAATAGAGGAACCTCTTCCAAGTAAGATAAATGAGGGCAAGTCTAACCAAGACCAGTTCTTTTACTGAAAACAGGTCCCTTACCGTTGGTTCAAAGTCTCCTGTTTCGTAGTTCACGGTCTCTGAATTTCTTGACTGAAAGACCCAAGGCAGCACATGAAAGTACAAAACCCTGTGCATTTCTTTCTTTAAGATTTTTTGGTCACGGACCGGGTCAAAGTGCTCTTTCAGAATACCTTCGTAATTTTTCAAAAACACTTGAGCAAGACTGTAGCCCCCTCGTGTGGACGGGTGCTGAACGTTCACAAACTGTTTATTGAGGACGACCATGGTAACTTGCCTTTCTGAAAACAACCTGAAAAGAACATCCACCTGCTGAAGTTTTGTCTCTGACCGTCTTGAAAAGTTTTCAAGCAACTCCAAATCGTTTCTTTTGATAAAAAGCCCGCCGATCCAGGTGGTATAGAAGGAAACAGCTTCAAGGAATTCTTGCTTTGACCGGCATACGGCACGTTCACCCTTTCTGTTCCAGGCGCCATTAAGTAAGAAAGGAGTCCAACCTTCTTTCCTGGCAAGCTCCAGTTCCCTTAGGAGTTTCGCTAAAGCTCCCTCAAGAAATACCAGAGTGTCGTTGTGAAGTTTGAGGAACTCGCCCGTCCCCAAGCTGAGCGCAACAAAAAAATTGCGGTCGTGAATATTCTCGGGATTGCGGTGATACCGGATACGCCCAGGAAACGCCTCGGCGTACTTTTTTGCCACCTGAGCAGTGTCATCCGTCGAAGCGTTGTCTGAAATGACCACTTCAAGGGCTTCGTTCCCGTTAAAAGCTGGATCCTGAACTAGGCTTTCCAGGGTGTATTTCAAGCTTTCGGAACGGTTATAGGTGGGGATGCAAAGGGATAACAGTTTCATGTCTTGGCGTTCGCTTCGAGGGATTTCTTTAACATCAGGTCCTGGTACGTCCCCACCAGCTCGATCCTTCCCCCCTTAAGCTGATAAATTTGATCACAAGCCTGCAAAGTGCTGAGCCGGTGCGCCACAACAATCACCGTTAAATGTCCGCCTAGTTTTTGAATCGCGTCCATGACCAGCGTTTCACTGTCGACGTCCAGCGAACTCGTCGCCTCGTCTAAAATGATTGTGGAAGGGTTCCTATACAGCGCCCGTGCGATCCCAACGCGCTGACGCTGTCCGCCGCTCAAGCGGACACCCCTCTCCCCAAGTTCAGTTTTATAGCCTTTCGCGAGGCCGCTTTGAATCAAACTTGTCAAGTTTGCCCTCTCAACGGCGAGGTCCATCCTATTCCAGTCAATTTCCTCCCACTGCAACCCAAAGGCGATGTTTTCAGCAATCGTCGTGTCTGCCAAAAAAATGGTTTGCGGGACGTAACCCACGGTGGCTCTCCAGGCTGCCAAATTCCTTTGATCCAGAGGCAGGCCATCAAGCGAAAGAGGGGTTCCTTCAACAGGCAAAAGTCCCAAAAGGATATCAACCAACGTCGATTTTCCTTCGCCCGACCCCCCGACTATTCCCACAATCGATTTCACGGGAACTGTAAAATTCACGTCATTCAAAACGGATTTAGAAGAACTCGCGTACGAAAAGTTCAGATGAGAAACCGTTAGCTCCTGGCGAAGCTCCAAACAGCCTGTCTCTTTTTCTGGAGTCTCAGACAGTGTCCTGGCCTCTCCTTCTCGAAAGGCTCTAACGACTTCGTCCAGGCGGACAAAAGAATACCGCATCCGGGAAACATTCGAAAAGATCTGCTGAAAATAGGGCAATAAACGGTACCCGGCAAAGGCATAAAGACCCAGCAAGGGTAAAAGCGCCCCCACGGGTTTTCCTGAAAGAATCAAAAAAAGGACAATTCCGACAATCCCGCCAAACGCAACAGCTTCCATAAAAAACTTGGGAAGGGTTCCTAAAACGTCCCGGGTGACGTTGTTGTTGAATTCATTTCGGGCACTTTCATGAAAACTTTGCGCCAGCTTGTGCTCCAGACCAAAAAATTTGTTTTCTTTGATCCCGCTGAAAGTTTCAACAATGATCCGCATCCGTTTTCGATTGAGCTCATTTGCTTCTTTTCCCATGCGAGACAACGGTTTCTTCAAGAAGAGGAAAAGCAGAAGATACGCTCCACCGATGACCACCACAACAAATAAAGCCATGATTGGATTTGCCAAAAGGACCAGAACTATCAAACCCAACACGACAAACAACTTAGAAACACTGTCTAGGAAGGGGTCGAGAACATTGCTGATTGCAACAGGAATATCTTCTGAAAAACGTTTGATCAAATCGGAAGAGTTTCTTGTCAGGAAAAAAGGGTACGCTTGCGCCACATAATGCTGAAAGAGTCTTGAGGATAGTCCAAGATGGCGGTGCAGAGTAAACCGGGCAGTCGAGTAAAAAATAACCGCACGGAGTGCACTGGTGAAGACAAGAAAACCCATAACGGTTAGACCCAGGAGGAGGACAAAGTCGGTTTCCTTTTGCACTCCCAAAAACTGGTAGACCCAATGAAGAGCCGCATTGCGCTGAATGATCGTCGGATCCCCAACGACCGCCAGAAAGGGGATCACAGAGCCGACGCCAATAACGTCAAAGACCCCATTGATGATCAAACCGCCAAAAACAATGGCCATTTTGATCTTTTCTGACCTTGTCATCAAGGAAACAAATTCACTTACTTTTGAAAAGAAAGTTTTTATTACTTTTATCATCTAAACTTTCCTTGAAAGAGCTTTGCCAGTGCTACCCACACTGAATCGTAGTTGCTTTCTTCAACCACAACACCGCCAAAGGACTCTTTAAACTGATTGATTCCCTGTTTTTGAAGGTCGGAAGTGTCCTTCGCGTACCCGCCAAAGTCGAAGGCTTTCAGACCTTGCCGTTTAAAGTCCTGGATTTCAGAAAAATGCGCAAGTCGGTTAGCCCTTCCCGCCAGGTTGGGCTCGACGCCGTCTTCAAGCCGCGCCGAAGCCCCGTACAAAAACCTGGCGCGACACTCCTTGCGGTCGACAAGGTAGGCATGCGCCGCCAAAACCCGTCCTTGCCATTCTACCTTGCCGATCGAAAGGGCGTCTTTTTCAGATTGCAGAACGTCGCTTTCAAGAGACTTCAAGCCTTTTTCCTTCGCAAACGCATTGAAAAAGGTTCTAAATGACTCAAGGTTCGTTTCATAGGACCAAACGAAACCGTCTCCTTCGGCCTTTTTCAACTGGGTTCGCGTATTTTTGTTCATCCCTGCCACCAAGGCCTCTTCATTCTGGGTGAGGTCGATCAAGATCGTGTAATGCTCATCCTTGATGAAAGGAAACCTCGGAACCGATTGCCCCAGGAATTGCTTGTAAACCGTTAAGCCCCATCCGTCCAACCAGGAAAAAGTTCGGGCAAACCAAAACTGACTGTAGGGGACTCCCCACTTGCTCCGGCGAATGACTGTCATTTTTTGAACCTCAAGAA
>JABEVL010000165.1 GCA_013043995.1 Spirochaetales bacterium
TCGCTGTAGGTCAAAAGAAAATCTTCCTGGACGCTCCTGCAGACGACCCGGATCGTGCCCCACCGGGGCTTCTGGCGAGTTTGGCGCTCTTCTGGCGCCTCTAAACCGTGGGCAAAGGAATTCCTGACGAGCTGCACCAGAACGTCCTTGACCAGCTTGCGGTGTCCCGGGGGAACCTCGGCCGTGTTAAAATCCGATAGGTCGAGGCGGACTTCCTTTTCGGATTCCTGGGAAAGCTTGGAAACGGCGCGTTCCAGCGTCAAAACGATCAAGTCCTTTTGCTCGACGGACCTGGCCATCTCGGTGCCGAACGTTTCCATCTTTTCAAGAAGCCCGCGGATTTCTTCCAGCTCGGCCTGCACTTTGGAGAGCTCGACGGTCATGACCAGAATGTTGCTCCACTCCAGGTTCTTGATCCGCAGTTCCTGCAGTTGGGCTTCGAGCTGATGAAGACGTTCGCTGAACGACGACAGTCCGATCAAGGCCGCGTTGCCTTTGACGGCGTGAACCCCTTGGTAAAAGACCTCGACCAGATCGGAGTGGTCGTTGATTTTGAGCCGGCGGTTGATGTCGGCGATTTCATCACCGGCGTCTTCGAGAAACTGCAGAAGAAGTTCGGGGCTGACGTGGATGATTTGAAAGAGGTGGCGCATCTGGCGGGCGGCCCTGTCTTCTTCTTCACGGAGCCTCTGGTTCAGCTCACTCGTCGCCGTTTCGTCCCTGAGGGTGACAAGCACGAAGGTCTTGCTTTCGAGTTCAACAGGGCTGAAAGAAAAGTTCAAAGTTTTCGTCCGGCCACGGGGTGTGGTCAGGCGAACGTCCGAGAGGGGGTTGATTTCTTTAAGGAGCGAAGTGTTGACCCGCGCTTGGAAAAACATCGCCAGGTAGTCCCTGACGGCCTGGGCTTCCCGTTGGGGAAGCACGCGCTCGAAATAATCGGCGAGCGACAGTCCTTGGAGTTCCTCGCGGTCTAAAAGCTCTTCGAGCGAGTCCGAGTAACGTCCCGTAATCTGGAACGAAGAGTCCACAAGACAGATGCCTTCCTGGACGTTGCGCAGAATGCCGTCGGTCTGGGCTTTTTCGGCGAGCAATTCTTTGGTCGTCTTGTCGAGCGCCTTTCGGGAGCGTTCAATTTCCAGCTGGGCCTGAACCCTGATGAACTCGAACTCCATGACAAAGATAAAAATAACCGCGTAGGTTCCCAAAAGTCTGACCTTGAAATCGCTGTCCAGAGTGAAGGCCGGAGAAAGTCCCGGGACAAATAAAAGCACCGCGAGGCCCAGAAAGTAGAGTCCCGTGAAAACGGCCCCCCGCTTGTAGCTTAAAAGAAAAATGGCGATCAAAGGGTAGGAAAGGCTCCACAGGGAACCCGAGCTTCCCCTACCGCCGACAGCGACCAGGTAGCCGTAGAAAAGCGCCATGAGCACGGGAAGAAACCACAGCCCCAAGCGGAAGTTCTTTGTCGCACGGATCAAGAAGAACAAAAAGACGACGATCAGAAAAATCGTGCCTGTGACCGCAGAAAAAGCGTAGTTGCGGTCGATCCAGTCCCTGACGGCGAAAAGAGCGAGCGCCAGGTCGCCGACGATGATGATGGAGTTGATAAACAGCAGGCGGATCTGGTCTTCGGATTCCAGCGGTGTCTGAATCCCGCTCCGCAGGACGTTGGTCAGGGCCGAACGAAAAGTGATACGCATGGCCATCCTAAAGCGTGATGATGTTTTCGAGCCCGACGGCGAGGTTGAAATTCCCTTGGGGCGTGGTAAAGGGAATCCCCACGATCGGAATCGGCCCGCTGGGCCACGCGATCTGATGTTTTTTTCCCTGAACGATGCTGGGCAGGGAAATCATGAGCTTAAATTCCTCAAGGTCTTTCTTGGCGTTGCCGGCGATGATGTTGACCAGTTCGCCCACGGCGTCGATGACCTCCTCGTCGAGGTGGGTCTTTTGCTGGCCCGTGAGCATCGTCGTCAGTTCTTGGGCGAGTCCGCCGGGAAAACTGAGCACGACGACGCCGCGGGTTTCTCCGGCGATGCCGATCACGCCGCTGATGTCCCAGTCAGAGACTTCTTCACGGCGGACCAAAAAAGGCGAGAGGGCGTGGGGCTCGTTGCCGAAAAGCCCCAGAAAAGCGTTTTGCGTGGCCCGGATAAAGGGTGTGATGTAGCGGACGTTCATGCGTGATTCCTTTGAAGGGCGCTGCGGAGCTTTTCTTCGAGGTTTTTCTCGTTGACGGGTTTGACGAGGTAGTCGTTGACGCCGGCCTTCACGGCTTCGACGATGTTGTACTTGGCGGCTTCGGAGGTGACCATGATGATGGGGAGGTCCTGGTAACGCGGAAGGGCACGAAGGCGCAAAACGAGCTGTAAACCGTTGAGATTGGGCATGTTCCAATCGAGCAAAAGCAGAGAAATAGAATTCTTTTCAAGAATTTCGAAAGCTTCTTCACCGTCCGCGGCTTCAAAAAAATTGTCAGCCTCAAAGTTGAGCGTCAGCAGAGTTTTTTTTACAATGTTGCGCATGATCCGCGAATCGTCCACAATCAGTATTTGCACTGGGTCGCCTCCCTGCGGAATTCTAGGGCCGGCGGCCGCAAAATGCAACTCAGGGATCAAAAAAGTTGGAGTCCTCATGAAAAAACTGAAACCGTGGGAAATTGACCGCACCCTCGAACGGATCCGTGAGGAGTACGATCATTACATCGTCCATTTCCATCAAACTCCGGCGCGCAAGAAGGCTTTCGAGGAGCGTTGGCGTCTAGCCCTGAGCCAGGGCCGGGATATGACCCTGTTTCTGGGCGTGGAGGTGCAGGTGGTGAAGGAACTCGTCCTGGAAGCGCAGCGAACCCTGGAAGCCGCTCCCCAGGCCCCTCTGCGCGTCAAAAAACCCCAGTCGTACGCCGACAGGGTGATCGAGGAACTGCGCAAAAGGATTCAGGGCTACCCCGCTTTGGGCCTTCCTGACCACCCCGAAAAGAGCCCCGACGTCGACCGGCTTTACGGCACCCTTGACTGGTTTTCGCGTCAGGCCTGGCCCCACCTCTGGACCCTGCTCAAATCAAAGGACCCCAGTCCCGCCTTGGTTTCCCTGGATCAGGAAATCGCTTCCCTGGTTTCCTGGAACGGGCAACTCCCCAAGGAGCTTGACGCCTACGTCCACCTTTACCAAAGTGCGGCCCCCTCGTCCCAAATCGCCAAGGCCCAAAACCGTTGCCTGTGGCTCGGTTCGGCGTTTTTCCACCGGTGCGCCGACCTTTTGGCGGGCTCGTTGGAGCGGTCACCCGACGCCTGGAGCCTGGAACGCCCCAAGAAAGAAGAAACTGAGCTTGTGCGACGGACCCTGGGCCTGGTGAAAAAGATCCTCGACGATTTTCGCCTCAAGGACCTTAAGCCTCGCCAGGAATAGGGGGGGCTATCCTGCCTGCCGGCTCGAGGCTTTGATTTTGGGGTTGGCCTCAAAGCTCGGGCAATGGCGGCCCGTGGAAAGGTAGATTTCGTGGCTGGGAATGCCCGCGGTTTTGATCTGAAACACGCGGCAGCCCCGGGGAAACCCCGGATCCCCTGTGATGTAGAAGTGGAGGCAACGCAGGCAGGGGGGGGCTCTCACAGCTGGTTCCTCGTCAGACCGTAACGCTCGGTGCGTTCGACGTTGCCTTCGGGTTCGATGTGGACCATGATGTCGTAGACGTTCTTGAGCCGGTGTTTGATCGCCTCCTCGACGTGCTGGCTGATCAGGTGGGCCTCGGCGACGGTCAGCGCCGGATCGACCTCGATGTCAAGGTCGATGAGGTAGTAATTGGCAAATTTGCGGACCCGGGCGCGGTGAGGGTTTTTGGCGCCTGGAACCGACTCTGTAGCGTCAAAAACCTGGTAGTAGACCGACTTGTCGTCCATGCCGTCCATGAGCTCGGTGTTGGTCTCCATAAAGACCTCGACGGCCGTGCGCATGATCCAGAGGCCGACCAGAAAGGCAAAAATGAGGTCGACGGTCCCCACTCCCAAAATCCATGTAAAGACCAGACCCAACAAAACGACGACGGAAATGATCACGTCGTTGCGCATGTTCTTGGCGTTGGCAACGAGCATGGCCGAGCCCGTTTTTTTTCCTGTGCGGAAAAGAGCCAGGGAAAGAAGGATCTTCACGGCGATCGAGACGCCCGTGATCACGAAGGCCGAAGCCTCGGGGATGGGGCGCAGGTCGTGGTGGATCAGGCTCAAAAACGACGAGTAGGAGAGCTGGGCTCCAAAGAAGAAAATCACAAACGACAGAAGTTTGGTAGCAACCGTGTCGGCGCGTTGCCGTCCCCAGGGAAAGCGCCCGTCGGGTGGCCGCGAGATGATGTGGCTGGTGATGAGCGTCAGAATGGACGACAGGATGTCGCCAAACGAATCCACGCCGTCGCCGACGACCGCCCAGGAACCCGCCTTCCAGCCGATGAATATTTTGGCCGCCGACAAGAAGAGGTTCCCGACGATGCTCAGCCAGGCTACCGCAGCGATCTGGCGAAGCCGTTCCTGTTCCTGTCCATCAAGGTGCGAAAGGCTGGCGTCGGGGGGGGATTGTACCGGCATAGGGCCCAGTATAACGCAATTCTAACGTTCGGGCGAAGCCAAAAACCCCCGTGATTTTGAAAAAGGCATTGCTTTCCTCGACGTTTTAGGACGACAATGCACAAAAAGAGAGGACTATGGAAAGCCAGGAAGTCACCCGTGGAGTCCACTACGTTTTTGTTCCCGAATTCGGCCTCACCTTCCTTTGCGGTTGTCCGCCCGACGTTACCAAACTGCTGATGCGCCGCGGCCTGATTCGGGAACGCACCGAAAACGGCGTCACCTTTGAAACGGGACCCAACGCCATCCTCATGTCGGATTTGGCCACGCAGAACGGGGTGTTCTGCAACCTGGCCGAGTTTCCGATCCTTCAGATGTTCTACCGGCAGGGCATGATCCTTCCCAACCACCCCCAAAACACAGGAAGCAAACCCGTCGTGGTGGGCCACTCCCGGGGCTTGGTAGCTCTGGGCGAGTACCTTTTTCGGGGAACCTACGGTTTGGCCGACAAGACCGAAATTGCCCGTTGCGGGGTAGGTGAGGCGTTTGCCGAAGAAATCGTTCGGGAAAAACTCTGGTTTGCCTTTGGAAAAATCAGAAAATCCGAGGAACTTTTGGAATACCACGCCCTGGACGGCGAGAGCGTCGAGGTCAGGCCGGGCTTCAGAATCCACCGAAAAGGCGTGAACGTTTTTACCTTTGACACCGGGACCCAGCAGCTGACCGTCGATTTGAACCTGGGGCCCGACGACGTTTACGAAACCCCCTTCCGTCTGGGCTACGGACGGGTCCAGCGCGAATATTTTTCTGTCGTGCATATCGGCGAGGGCGATGGTTGGGATACGAACAGGCCGTGCATGGCCAGCCTTCTGCAGTTCCAAGGGAAGCTTTACCTGATCGACGCTGGTCCCAACATCCTGGCCTCGCTGACGGCCATGGGGGTGAGCGTCAACGAAATCGAGGGAGTTTTTCAGTCCCACGCCCACGACGACCACTTTGCGGGCTTACCGTCCCTCGCCAGAACCGACCGCAAGATGAAGTACTATTCGACCCAGCTGGTCCGAGCTTCGGTGATGAAAAAAATGGCCGCACTGATGTCGGTTCCCGAGAAAAACTTTGCCAACACCTTTGAGTTTCACGACCTTCGCCTGGATGAATGGAACGACGTTGAAGGACTTTTGGTGCGCCCCGTCTGGTCGCCTCACCCTGTCGAGACCAACGTGTTTTTTTTCAGGGCAACCTGGCAGGGGGGGTCGCGGTCTTACGCCCATTTTGCCGACATTGCGGCCTTCGGGGTTCTAAAGCGGATGCTCCTGGAAGCGCCCGACGCCACAGAGTACTCCCGCCAGATGTACGAAAGGTTCACCCAGACCCTGCTTCTGCCGACGGATCTGAAAAAAGTGGACATCGGGGGAGGTATGATCCACGGAGCTGCCGAAGATTTTGCGCTGGACAGGTCCAAAA
>JABEVL010000166.1 GCA_013043995.1 Spirochaetales bacterium
GAATCTTCTGGAACCCAAGCGGAACTACGGATGGCCGGTCATTGAAGGAGCTGAAGAAGCCGATGGGATGGTCACTTCGATCATCCATTGCAATTCGGGCCATGCCTGGCTCCCCGGCGGGGCGACATTTGTTTCTGGAGGTCCCTGGAACGACTCGATGCTGTTTGCCGGTGCCGGCGAGGGGATTCTCTATCGGCTTGCGTTTGACCGCAGGTACCCGAGAAAAATAGACTTTTACCAAGAGTTGATCAACGGCGAAATTGGACCTCTGACCGACGTTCGTGAGGGGGCCCGCCACCTGATCTACGTACTTGCCCGCGACGGGCTTTACTTCCTCCATCAGGAGGATTAAAAAAGCGGCGCAGGGGCGCCGCTTTTTTCTTGAATCAAGATGAGAACCAGCCTGGGACAGGCGCCGGTTCAGCTACACCCGCAACCGCCGGAACCGCACCCGCAACCGCCGCTTGAGCAGGATTCTCCTTCGGCGGATTCGCTTCCGCACCCGCAACCGCCGGAACCGCACCCGCAACTTTGAACAGGGGGTTCGTCGTCGATCGAAAGGATCGTGCAATTAAAGTGGAGATCGACGCCGGCCAAAGGATGGTTGGCGTCCAGGGTGGCGTTGTCGCCTTCCAATTCAGAAACTAACGCCGTCCGCCAACGTCCATCAATCTGGGCCTCGACACGATAACCGACCTTCGGAGGAACCGAGAGCCCTAAGTCGCTAACCTTAACCGTGGTAACGAGGCTTTCGTCGCGTTCGCCGTAGGCTTCAGCTGCCGGAAGTACGAAGGTTTGTTTTTCGCCGACGGGTTTGCCTTGGAGGTTTTTGTCCAGACCGGGCAGAATATCCCCGGAGCCGGCACAAAAGGTCAAAGGACCTTGGCGGTCTGATGTCCCCAAAAGGTAACCCTCAGGGGTCGAAAAATCGTACGCAATGGTAACGTATTTGTTGGCGGTGACTGTCATGATTCTAAAAGTATAACAAAGAAAGTCCTTCAAGACTAGTGCGCAAGGCCAACGCGAAGTGTGAGCCCCAAAGTATTGTCACCCCGCAGGACTTAAGCCTTCATCGTGACGGCCAGGTAGGGCAGGTTGCGGTACTTCTGGGCGTAGTCGATTCCGTACCCGGCGACAAACACGTCAGGAATGTCAAAGCCGTTGTAGTCGATCGCCACCGGGACCCTGCGGCGGCTGGGTTTATTGAGCAGAGTACAAACTTTCACGGATCTGGGATTTCGTGCTGAAAGTATTTCAACAACCTTCGCGAGAGTCAGGCCGGTGTCGATCATGTCCTCGACAATCAGAAGGTCCCGCCCCTGAATGGGAACAGGGAGGTCGAAAAGAATTCGCACTTCAGAATTTTCTTGCGAATTGCCATAAGAGGACACGACCATGAACTCTACCTGAGCGTCGACGCTCAGGGCACGGGCAAGGTCGCTTAAAAAGATGAACGAGCCTTTTAAAAGACCGACCAGAAGCGGAGTTTTTCCTGCGTAGTCCCGGCTGATCTGCTGGCCAAGTTCTAGAACCCGTGCCTGAATTTCACGCGCTGTGAACAGCAGGGATTCTATTCCTTCGGGTAGGGGCATCGGGTTAGGATTTTGGGGAGATGTCTTGAAGATTGCCGTGAATATTGTCTCCGCCAGCCTTGTTCCCCAACAAAGCCAGGTAGTAATGCCCCGGAAGAAAGTCCTGGAGAACCGGACCGCCCTTGGGTGACTCCAGTTGGAAAAAATCTCCTGTGTAGTTTTGCCCGATAGTTTGCCAAAAAATGGGCAGGGGGCGGGGATCCATGGAAGCAAAATCCGATGGTTGGTCAGGCAAAAGGTTCTGAAGGTAAATTTTGATGTTCTTGTTGAAATCCGGAGCCAACTCCACCTGGGCCAGAGGGGTCGGGGTGGTGTTGATAAAGCAAATTTTAGGTTTGTTGTTCAAATTTTGGTGAACGGCGATTAAGGAGCCTTGACCGTTGGAGGCGATCAGGGCGGCCCAAAGGTTGTTGCTGGCTGTCAGACGGACGTCGTAGGGATGGCCGGAAGTGTCGCTCCAAACCGAAGATTTGCCGTTGTTAAAAATGACCTTCAGGCTTACGGACCTGTCGGCGGTCACAGGAATGAGAGGGTGGGCAATAAACGGCTGAACGTCCTGAAAGTCGGCGATAACCGTACCCCTTTCAAGAACCTGAATCTCGCAGGGGGTCGGGCTGAGGTTGAGGGCAAAAATCAACGCCGTATGTGCAGGAGTAAAAGATCCGCAAGACGTCAAGGTTGCCAGAAATCCCAGCAAAAGAAGAGGAGTACGTAAAAAGCTTTTTAGGATGCTCAAAGAAGTCACACCTAATACTTATCACAGGAAAACATCCAAGGCAATCTGAGAAACGGGGAATTCAGCTTTTAGGAAACCCAGCCGGCAAACCGGGCTGTCCAGCAGCTCGCCAGAACTCCAAACGCAACCCCGACGTTCAAGCTGGCCTTGCGACCGTAAAGGGGCAAGCTCACGCGCCCCCAGGAAGCGTCGGCCCAGGCCAGGGCTTCTTGGCTCAGGCCCAGTTCTTCATTCCCCACGAGTACAACGGCGGCCAAGGGCGCCCCTGTCTCATCTTGCGGGAATTTAAAGTCTTCGACCGGCGTGCCCCCAAGTTCCAGGGCAAAGACGGGTTGGCGGTCCCAGATTGCTTGAAAGGTTGCCAAATCGTTTTGCGACCAGGCCAGAAGTTCTTGGGTGCCCATCGCCGAACGCTGAGTTCTAGGGTGCGAGGGGGAGGGTGTTGTCGAAGAAAGCACCAAACGTTGCCAGCCGTAGGCTTCGGCAGTCCTAAAAATGGAACCGACATTAAATGAAGAGCGCAGGTCTTCAAGAAACGCTGTAAAGGGAAAGCTTTTCAAGGGAGTGTCTCGGCGGTCGGGAGGTGCCTGGAGGTCCCAGTCAGCCTCTGAAAGGCCCAGGTTGTCCAAAAGAGCCCGGCGCCAGATTCGGACCTCGTGCGCCGTGGGGGGCTGATTGTCAAAAGGAGCGCGAAGAAGACTGCGGGTGAAAATCGCCAAATCGCGGTAGGACTCAGATTCTTCCGTCTGTCGGGTCTCGTTCAGGCGCTGCCATTCGCTCCACAGGGCGACAAGTTTGCGTTTCTGCACGCCGGGAGAAAGGAGAGAAAGCTTTCGTGCGGTGATCATTCGAAGCCTCAGGTCACCATTTGTAAAAACTCGGGGAGTTCTTTGGCGGGTAAAAGTCCGCCGTTGCCTATGTTCAGGCCTTGAACGACGTCGGCGGCTAATGCGGTTTGGGCTTCCACGACCTGATAATCTGTCAGCCGTAGGGGGAGCTGATAGACGTTAAGAAACTTCCTCACGTCCTGGGCCAATTTGGGTCCCAGGGATTCCACGGCTCCGTCCCAACCTCCGGCACCCATGACCTGGGCCAACCGCAGCGTTTTATCGGCCGATTTTGGTCCGTAGACTTCTAAGAAAGGGGCCAGAAAGAGACTTCCCAGAGCTGTCGCGGGTAAGCCAATCAGCCCCCCCAGGACCATCGTCAGCGTTAAGCCGACATTGCGGGGAATGAGGGCCAAGGCCAGGGCGACGTTCCACCCCGCCTGGAAAGTGATCCAGCGGTGTTCGATGGCGGCAGGATTTTTGTAAATCTTTTCCAGGTTGCTCCAGATCGCCTCGATGGCCCCAAGTAATAGGCTCTGCTCGGTCAGTCCGCACTGTTCGGAATAGTAGGCCTCGACGGCAAAGAAAAGGGTTTCCAACAGGCCTGTGACCGAGGTCACGGCGGTGATCCCTGTTACCATGTGAGGGTCAAGAAAAATGCGGTGCTTGTGAAAGAGAGGTGTGTTGACAAAACGAAGTTCACTGGGGTGCATGGAGTCTAAAAACGCCTCTTCCCGCAAAAGGAGGGGAAAACAGGTCGACGTAGGGACTTCGATGTAGGGAAGCCCCGCAGTTTTTTTCCCCCCGTCGGCGTCTTTTTGGCCCTTGGATACTTCTATAGCCAGGGCTCTGCCCCAGGAAAGCAGGGTGTTTCCCCCTAGAACGACGATGGATTCGGCACGGCTAGCGCGGCCTAGGGTGACGGCCTCGGACAAAAAACTGCTGGAGCTTTGTTCAGTTCCCTTGGACAAAATGATAAAGGCGACTCCGGCTCTTTCAAGAGACTGGGTCAAGATGGTCAGTTCCTTGGAAGAATCAAAACTGGACTCGGTCAGCAAGAGTGTCCGAGAACCGCTTTCCTTGGCAGCAAGACCCACATGCTGGCTAACGCCCTGGCCAAGGCGAACTTTTTGAGGAAAATGGAAATCCATAAACGCCGCCTCCGGATAAAAAAAGCCGACCCTCGGCCCATGTCTGGGGGGATCGGCTTTTCGGACGATGGTCTTTGACTATAGCCCGAACGACCTCAGGATGCTTTCGGCCGTTCCATCGAGCACGGTTTGGTCAAAATAATTGGGGTTCTGAAGTTTAAGACGCATTTCTGCGACGCGGTCCTCACGTATTTCAGGAGCGGAGCGGACGGCCTCGCGGGCAGCAAAAACCTCGGCCTGGGCCTTGGCCTCGCTGGACACTTCGATCGAATCCGGACGAACAGCGTCAGCGGTCTTTTTCAAAGGATCCGTCTTGTTCAAGTTCTTGATGGGATCCACAGGTCCCATCCGGTCAATCGTCATGGCCAATCACCTCCCTACCATTATCGGCGGGTACTGCACTAAAATTAAACAGCGCAACCTTAAAAGTCGTCAAAAGTGCGGAAATCAGGTCTAAGGGATCATTCGTGCTCGTCAAAATCTTCGATGGATTGCACGGACGAAACCAAAACCGCAAATTCTCCCTTGACTATAGGTCTTTCTGCCAGCGTTTGCAAGACCGAGGCAGGGAGTCCTGACAAGAATTCTTCATGAGCCTTGGTCATTTCTCGGCCGACGATCAGCGGCCGGTCAGGGGCGATTTCGCTTAAATCGGTCAGAAGTTTCAAGATGCGGAAGGGTGATTCGTAGACCATGAACGCTTCACCGCGTTCCACAAGCTCCGTGAGTCGGCGGCGGCGGCGTCCCGGCTTGGGGGACATAAAACCGTCAAAAGTGAGGCTCCTGCCCCCAAAACCGGCCACGCTGAGCAGGGTGGCCAGCGCGCTGGCGCCGGGTAGGGGAATCACCTGATGGCCCGCATCCCGGATCGTTTTGACGAGGACGGAGCCGGGGTCGCTCAGGCCTGGCGTTCCTGCGTCGGTGCAGTAGGCGACCGACCGCCCTTCGTCAAGGAGCTTCAGAATCCCCTGGGCGCTTTGGGCTTCGTTGGCCGAGCGGCAAGAGATGAGGCGTTTGACGATGCCGTGGGCGTTCAAAAGCTTGAGCGTCTGACGGGTATCTTCGGCAGCGACAACGTCGACGTTTCGGAGGGTTTCAAGCGCCCGAAGCGTGATGTCGGCCAGGTTGCCGATGGGGGTGGCGACGATGTAAAGCGGCATACTCAGGACCGCGAGAGGCCGGGGTAGTCGAGGGTGGCAAAGAGGTCGGCGTAAGTTTCAGCGCGGCGGATCTGACGCCACTTGCCTGGGCCCGACCACAGCACTTCAGCACTGCGCAGCTTGCCGTTGTAGTTAAAACCCATCGCGTGTCCGTGGGCGCCCGTGTCGTGAATAACGACCAGATCTCCAATTTCAGGGTCAGGAATTTTACGGTCGATGGCGAACTTGTCGTTGTTCTCACACAAGGAACCCGTCACGTCGTAGACCTTTTGCGGCGAGGATTCCTTTCCAGGGACACTGATATGGTGGTAGGCACCGTACATGCCTGGCCGCATCAGGTTGGCCATGCATGCGTCCAGTCCGACGTAGTCCTTGTAAATGGCTTTTTTGTGCAAAACGCGGCTCACGAGCCACCCGTAGGGGCCTGTAACGACTCTGCCGCACTCCATGACGACCCGCACGGGGCCGGCTCCCGCTTCGGTAATGAGCTCTTTGTACGCGAGGTGTATTTTTTTCCCCAGTTCGGCAAGGGAAACCGCCGTCTGGTCGGGGCGGTAGGGAATGCCTATGCCTCCTCCCAAATTGACTTCGGAGATCCTGACGCCTGTTTTGGTGTGAATTTCAGTGACCAACTGAAAAAGAAGTCGGGCTGTTTCGACAAAGTACTCGGGGTTGAGTTCGTTGGAAGCGACCATGGTGTGAAGGCTAAAGGTTTCCACCCCCAGTTCAGCAGCGGTTTTGTAAGCTTCGAAGAGTTGTTCGCGGGTCAACCCGAGGAGGCCAAGTA
>JABEVL010000167.1 GCA_013043995.1 Spirochaetales bacterium
GGCGAAGCCGATGAGGGCGAAGCCGATTTCGAGGGCGGGACCGGAGTGTTCGGCGAAGGTTTGCCGGGAATGATATCAGAGGCTTGGGGGTAAATAATCTTTGTGGAGGGTTCAAGCGCAACCGTAGCAGGAGAATTGTCGCCAAAAGTTGGGGATGTGACGAAAAGTGCGAATGCAAGGATTACCCCTGTTTTAAGAATATTCATCTTAGTCTCCTGGTTAACGGATCGGCGTTTAAGCTCAAAATTTAAGCCTTTTCAAAATCTGGACTTTTGACTACTATGAACTCAGGAAGCAGAATGGAGTTTGCCCAGGCTTTTTCTCCCGGCCATGTGACCGGTCTATTTTCTATCCACGAAAGTGATAATCCTCTTGCAAGCGGTTCCCTGGGTGCAGGGTTTTGTCTTTCCGAGGGCATGACCAGTTCTGTTGAATTTCATCACGGGAGTGAAGACCTGTTCATCCTGAACAGTGAAACTTCCCTCGAACTTCCTGTTTCTCGAAACGTGGTCAAGCATTTTTTCAGACGGGTAGGCCAAAAGCGAAAATCTTTTTTTACAATCCGTCACTCAACCCGGCTTCCTGTGGGTTGTGGTTTTGGAACCTCGGGGGCCGGTGCACTGTCTTTAAGCTTGGCTTTGAATGCGCTTTATGGTAATCCGCTAAGTTTCCTTGAAGCGGCCACGTTAGCCCATGTGGTTGAAGTGGAACTCAAAACAGGATTGGGGACGGTGATCGGAGAAACTTTTGGCGGTTTTGAGATTCGCGAGGCCCCTGGTGCCCCTGGTGTTGGCCGTTTAGCTAACTTTAGCTATGATAAGGACTTGAATGCTGTTTTTCTTGTTTATGGGCCACTTTCCACTTCGACGGTGCTGAAAAGTCCCTCCATCAAGGACCGGATCAATTTGGCAGGAGCTACCCTGCGCCAGGAACTGCAGAACGACCCCTCAGTGGAAAAGTTCCTGAGGCTTTCTCAAGAATTTACCTACCAATCGGGTCTACTGCCCAATCGGCTTTTAGGGGTGGTTGAAGCGCTCGCCCGGAGCGAAATCACGGCGTCGATGTTGATGTTCGGCGATGGACTGTTTACCTTGGTCCCTTCGGCACGGCTTGAACAAACGCTTTCTGCTTTTCGTCTCTTTCGGGGTGCTGGAAATGTTTTTTCGTGTTTAATCGACCCAGAAGGAGGTCACGTCACCGATGTCCATTGAAATACCCACGAGCCATCCCCGTTATCAATCACTTTTATTTAGAGAAAAGATTATTGAAGGACTGTATTCGAAAGTTGTGACCGAGGCCGGACTTTTTGCCCACGGCAGGGGGGAATCTCTCGATTATTTTTTGGGAGAAAAGAGCGAAGACTTTAGCTTTGCGGCTGCCCGAGCGGCGGCAGCAAGCTTGCTCTTAGCTGAAAGGCCCGTCATCTCTGTCAATGGAAACGCGGCCGCTTTGGTCAGTGAAGAATTGGTTGCTCTGGCTCAGGCCGTCAACGCCAAACTCGAAGTCAACCTTTTCTACCGTGCTCACGGCCGTGAGGAAGCCATCGAGAGGGTCTTGCGCGCCGCAGGTGCTCTTGAGGTGCTGGGCGTGGGTGCTGCTGCCAGCGCCACTATCCCCGAAATCCAACACGAACGTCGGCGCGTCGATCCTCGTGGGATCCTTGTAGCTGACGTGGTTTTGGTTCCTCTGGAAGACGGTGATCGCACCGAAGCTCTCGTAAATATGGGAAAGACCGTCTTGACGATCGATTTGAACCCTCTGTCACGGACGGCTCAAAAATCTCATGTCACCGTGGTTGACAACATCGTTCGTGCTCTTCCGCACATGATCCAGGCCGCCAATGAACTGAGGAACCAAGCCCCAGAAGTCATCAAGGCTGCGGCTCAATGGAACAATGCCCATGGACTAGCCCGCGCGCTACGTTTTTATTCCGAACGTCTGAACTTTTTGGCTCAGAGCCTTGAAGGTTAAGATGGTTTTAACCCAGCGTCTGGAAGCTTTTTTCTCCTCTTGGAAAACAGGAAAGCGTTTGGTCGTTCTGACGGCCTACGATGCGACTCAGGCCGCCATCGTTGAAGCAGGTGGAGTCGATTTGATCCTTGTGGGGGACAGCCTGGGGATGGCAGTTCAAGGCCTGGATTCGACGACAGCTGTCACATTAGAGCAAATGGCTTATCACACCAGAATGGTCGCCCGAGGGCGGAAAGCCCTTCCCATTGTCGCCGACCTGCCGCTGGGTTCTTATGATGATCCTGAAAGTGCCGTTGAATCGAGCCGAATTTTGATTTCAGCGGGTGCTGATGCCGTAAAGTTTGAAGGTAACCCCCCGGGCATTGCCCGTGCGATCTTGGCCTCGGGGATTCCCGTGATGGGGCACCTGGGTCTTTTACCTCAAACTGCCGGATCTTTTCGTGTATTTGGAAAAACCTCTCCCGAAGCCGCTGCTCTGCAAACTGACGCTCGATCTCTAGCAGATTTGGGCTGTTTTTCCATCGTGCTTGAATGCGTTCCTCTCAGTCTAGCTCAACGTGTGACTCAGGAGCTTGAACTTCCTACGATTGGCATCGGTGCCGGGCCATTCACGAATGGCCAAGTTTTGGTTTTTCACGATCTTTTGGGTCTGCTGAGCGGGCATAAGGCCAAGTTTCTTCCCCGATCCTATCCTTCTGTAGGAGATCTGGCCCGCGACGTCGTTCTTCACTTTGCCAACGACGTAAGATCGGGTGTTTATCCTTCTGATCAGGAGAGTTACCATTAATCAGACGGATTTCTTTCAGGATGAAAAACCCGAAGAGTACGAAAAAGTTCTTCACGAACTTGACAGACGCTTATCCGGAGACTGGTCGTTCGCCTCGGGTAAGGTTTTGGGATCGATGTGCACGCGTCCCCATCCGGTCGCTGTCCAAGCTTTTGAGCGTTATATTGAATCGAATATCGGCGATGCGGGTCTAGTCCCTGGTCTGATTGAGCTTGAAACAGAGATTTGTTCCATGATGGGCGGCTGGTGGGGAAATCCCAAGGTTTCGGGTCGTCTGATCACAGGAGGAACAGAGGCCAACATCTTGGCGCTTTGGACGGCCAAGACTTTGGCCGCACCTGGCCGCCGTGAGGTGATTCTTCCGCAGTCGGCCCATTTTTCACTGGAAAAAGCGGCCTCGATCCTCAATCTTGAGCTTATTAAAGTTCCAATTGACGCACTAGGAAGAGCCGACCTGGACACCGCTCGAGCCGCCGTGGGGCCTAAGACCCTGGCCTTAGTGGCCATCGCCGGATCAACGTCTTTAGGTGCCGTCGATGACCTGCCGGCGTGGGCCCAACTTGCTCTCGACGAGGGGCTGTACCTTCATATTGACGCGAGTTTTGGGGGCTTTGTTCTCCCCTTCCTTGAAAATACAGGAAGATCCTCTCCAGATTTTCTCTGGCGTGAAGGGTATTCGTCTGTGGCCGTCGATCCTCATAAAATGGGGAGAGGACCCATCCCTTCGGGACTTTTACTCTGGGCAGACGAAGGTTTGGCTCAAGCGACTTCGCGCTCGATCAGTTATCTGTCGGGTGGCAGAACCCGTCTAAATACTGTTGTGGGAACGCGAAGCGGGGCTTCAGTTGCGGCCGTTTGGACTGTCATGCGCCATTTGGGAGAACGCGGTTACACGCAGCTCGTCGATCGAGTCATGACGGATGCGGAATGGCTGACTTCGGCACTCCAGGAAATACCAGGTGTTGAACCTGTTCTAGCGAACCCCGTTTTGAACGTTGTCGGTGTGCGGCCTCTTCGACGTCGCGCGGCTGAAATCTCCCAGTCGCTTCGACAAAAAGGCTGGGCTCTCTCCCAATGGAATGATTTTTTTAGAATCGTCGTGATGCCCCACGTTGAACGTCGGGTCCTTAAAGTTTTTTTATCCGACCTGCAAGAGGTTTTGTCGTGATGCCGCACCCTTCGCAAGATATCCGTGGCAGTTTGGGTTCCGAATTAGCGGGTAAAAAAATCGTTTTGGCTCTGAGCGGTTCAGTGGCCGTTGTTCAGTCTGTGGAATTGGCCAGGTTGCTCATCCGCCATGGAGCCGAGGTTTTTCCCGTGATGAGCCAGCAGGCAACCCGTCTCATCGGTCCTGAGCTTTTGGAATGGGCAACGGGGCAACCTCCAATCGTAGAATTGACGGGCAAAATCGAACACGTTGCCTTAGTCGGAAATGTTCCTCAACCTGCGGACCTGTTGCTCATTGCGCCCGCTACGGCGAATACGATCGGCAAGATGGCGGCAGGTATCGACGATACGCCCGTGACAACTTTCTTTACGACGGCTTTCGGTGAAGGAGTCCCCGTTCTCGTCGTACCTGCGATGCACCTTTCGATGTACCGGCACCCTTTTGTAAAAGAAAACATCGAAAAGTTGGAAAAATGGGGCGTGAGTGTCGTGATGCCCCGTTTTTCTGAAGGCAAGGCCAAAATTGCTGATTCAGAAACGATCTTGGCCTCGGTGATGGATCGCCTTTTCAAACGTAGGGATTTTGAAGGAAAAACAGTTCTTGTAACAGCAGGTCGGACTGTCGAATTTTTGGACCCCGTCCGCACCATCAGCAACAACAGTACTGGACGGA